>JBBRKD010000039.1:0-8941 GCA_038218255.1 Hyphomicrobiales bacterium
CGATGTCTTTGTCGACGATTTGCCAGACATTCTCGCCATGACGGGTTTCCCTCCGGCCATGCGCCGGGTGCTGTTTGATCCTGAAGATAGGCACGCGAGCTGGACCGGCGGCGACCGCTGCCTGACGTGGGCGGACATGGCCGCGCGGCTGCTTGGCGGGCCGGCGTGACGCGCGCCGACGAAAGCTTGGATGCGGCTGCGATCGCGGACCGGTTGTGCCAGGCCGCTGGTCTTGCCAAGCCCGTCGCGCTCCATGCCCTGACCGGGGGCAAGAACAATCGCGTGCTGCGTGTTGAAAGCGCCGACGGCGGGGTGACGGTTCTCAAGTGCTATCACCACGACCCGCGCGATCCCCGCGACCGACTTGAGGCCGAGTGGTCGTTTTTGGCTTATGCGCGCGCACGCGGCATCGAGACTGTGCCGGTGCCGTTGGTGCGAGATGGGGCAGCGCATGCGGCGCTGTATGGTTGGGTCGAGGGGCGCAAACTCGGGCAAGAGGAGCTTTCAGCCGTCCATGTTGCTCAGGCGCTGGCTTTTGCCGTTGGGCTCAACCAGCCGCCGCGTGCTCCCCTCACGCTGGCTGCCGGATCGGAAGCCTGTTTTTCACTCGCAGCCCATATCGCGACGGTGGATCGGCGGATGACGCGCCTCGATGGGATCGAGAGGGCGCGCCCGTGGCATGACGCAGCCAGCGATCGGGTCCGTGTGCGTTTGCGCCCCGCCTGGGCTGCCATACGGCAGCGCATTCTCGACACGTCTGGGTCACGTGGAATTGAGCTGGAGCGCACGTTGACGGCCCAAGAGATGTGCGTGTCGCCGTCGGACTTTGGCTTTCACAACGCGCTCGTCGCGCCGTCTGGGCAGATCACGTTCATAGACTTTGAATATGCGGGGCAAGACGACCCGGCCAAGCTGGTCTGCGATTTCTACTGTCAACCCGAACTCACGGTGCCAGCTGACGGGTTCTCGGGGTTCGCGACTGGGTTTGCCGAGGGACTGGGGCTGGACGAGGACATGTTGCGGCGCTGCCACCTCCTGCGCGACGCCTACAAGATCAAGTGGATCTGCATCATGCTCAACGAATTTCTCCCGGTGGGCGCGAGCCGCCGGGCGTTTGCTGACCCGCAGGCGGTTGATGAGCGATATCGCGCCCAATTAGACAAAGTAGATGCCGCTTTGGAAAATCTCGACTTTTGAATTTTTCTCTCGAACACAAAACAGGAGTTCGATCATGGCCTTAAAAGAGTTTGTCAGTCTGGTCCATAAGTCGACGAAGCGGGATTATCTCGCGCGTGTCACTGAACGGGACAAAGCGGAAGTCGCCGAGCTCGCCTTGAAGTGGGACTACGATTATTGGGACGGTAGCCGCCAAACCGGCTATGGCGGATACAAGTATGACGGCCGCTGGCGCAAGGTCGCCGACGCGATGGTTGCCGCCTACGGCATCAAGCCGGGCATGCGCATCCTGGATGTCGGAGCCGGTAAAGGGTTCCTGATGCACGACTTTCTTGAGTCCGTTCCAGGCGTGGAGGTTCACGGTCTCGATGTTTCAAAGTACGGCATTGCGCATGCCATGCCGTCGATCAAAGATAGAATCGTCGAGGGTAGCGCGGAAAAGCTGCCATTCCCCGACAAGCACTTCGATCTCGTCATTTCGATCAACGCGCTGCATAACCTCTATATTCAGGATTTGTGGTCAGCGCTGCGCGAATTTGAGCGCGTTGGCCGGGGCCACAAATATCTATGTGTCGAAGCCTATCGCAATGAGCGCGAGAAGGTGAACCTGATGTATTGGCAGCTCACCTGCCGCGCCTTCCACACACCGGACGAGTGGGCGTTCGTGTTCAAGGAAACCGGTTATACGGGCGATCACGAATTCATCTATTTCGAGTGAGCCTCGTTCTCGTTACTCTGGGGCTGGGCCGCCATCCAGATCGCTGCCTCGACGACAGTTGAGAACGTCAGGCAGGCCGGTGCGTCTCGTGCGCGCGCCTGCCCGATGAGCAAGCGCTTCGGCACGCCAGCTGCCGCTGCGGCCTCGATGTCGCTGTTGCGGTCGCCGATCAGGATTGAGGCCGACAGGTCGAGTTCGAGGTCTGCGGCGGCTGCGAGCAGCATGCCCGGCCTCGGCTTGCGCCACGGGTGGTCGGGGTGGCGGTAGCGATCTTCCTGGGAAAGGGGATGAAACGGGCAGTGGTAGACACCCGCAAGCGGCGTTCCTTCGGCCGCAAAACGCGCCGTCATGTGGGCTGTCAGGGTCAGAAAATCGTCCTGTGAATAGTAGCCACGTCCGATGCCGGACTGATTGGTGACGATCACCAGGGCATATCCGCGTGCGGTTGCTGCTCGCGTCAGGTCGAAAATGCCCTGGTTCCACATGAAGTCTGCGATGCGGTAGACATAATCCTTGTCGACATTCACGATCCCGTCGCGGTCGAGAAACAGCGCTGCTCGCATACGTTAAAAACCTGTGGCTTGGTGTCTGAGGCGCGGCGCGCATGACCTAGGCCGCCACATCCGCGTCATTAACGGTGTCACCGACTGTGCTTGTGTTGGTCGGGGTCCGCACCTACAAAAAATAGACCGTAACACAGGGTGACCATGTCTGGAGCATCTCCCTCCCGCGTTGTTCTCAACCGCCTCGGCAGGGTGCGGCGGGCGACGTTACGTTTGTCGCTCAAGCTGCCGCCAAGGCCTAGCCGATTGCGGGCGCGGCTCGTGGCAAGTGCCGCGTGGCTCCGCAACGGTGTCGTTGGTTTAGTGGCAGCGACCGGCCTCATCGGGTTCGCCCGTTCGTTCAAGGCGAGCCTCGCGGCCATCGTCTCACCGTTCATTCCTGGTTGGGCGCGCCGCGCGGCCTTGCGAACGGGACGGTTACTTTCAAGGGCCGGAGCCCAATTTGGTGCGCGGTTGCGCGCTTTGCCGTCGCGGATGGCTGGGCACTTCTATCGGCTCATGCATGGCGTCGTGCAGCGGCAATCTAAGCTCGTCAGCCGTTTTGCAAAACCCTTGGCCGACCCTTTGTGGCGCTTCGTCAGCTCTAAGGTGCCAGTCTGGTATCTAGACGCGGCAACAGGCCTTGAGCGCCGATTGCCGCGCATGTTTGTGCGTCCGATGTTTGCGATCGCCCAATATGTGCATATCACGGCGCTTGGAATACAACTCGCCAGCGGTCAGACCGAACGTGCACTTAAGCTCGCGCGCACACTCAATTTGATGTCACGCTATGCGGTGCGCGGCCGCCTCAGGCCCGCCTGTCATATCTATTTCGAAGCGCTATTTCGCACAATGCGTTTTGATAAAATCGTCAACGAAGTGCCCGTTCCCGAAATCATCGAAGACCATTATCTCAATCACGAAGTGGGCGTGGCGCATCTTTATGCGTTGAACGCTGAAACATCGATTTACTTCCTTCAGCGCGCGATCGCCATCAACAACAGCAGCCACATCGATCACCGTATGCTTGGACGGGCGCTTCTCTTGCAACGCCAAACGGGACGCGCTGCGGCAGCGTTTCAGCGCTCGGTTGCGCTGGCACCTCGCACGGTCATGGCGCATCAGAACTATGCGGGCCGCTACGATGTGGCGACCTACGAGCCCAAGCCGTTTGAGCTGGCGCGTGCTGGCGAGCTTCTCGTGTACGACAATCTCGGGCAGTTCGCAGAAGACCTGTTTTTACAGGGCCGCTTTCACGAAAGTTTTCGCTCCTATCAGCGGATGCTCGACTATCAGAAAACGCTGGCTCCCCGGGGGGCGTTGCCGCGCGCGCTGGTCGATCGTGTGGCCGCGCTTGATCAAACATTTGATCGCGACTTGCCAATACGGCTTTTGCCCTACGAATGGGTGGTGCAATTCGGGCATATCGGGCTGCTCGACATTTATCGCAAAATGGCCAAGCTCGGGATGTACCCTGCGGCGAACTACGTTGTGCTGGCACCCAAAGACAAAGTCGCGAACACGGAACTGCTCGCCTATTTCGATCCCCACTTTACGATCGTTCGCGACACTGCTCTCGTCGATGACCTTTTTCCCTATCAACGCTATATCGGCGATAACTTCATGGCCTATCCGGCTGATGCCGGGGAAGCCGAACCCTGGACGCGGGCCGGGGCACGGGCGCAGATCGCATGGGCGAAGGACAATCGGCCACCGCTGTTGACGCTTAAGCCGGATGACGACGCGATGGGGCGGGAACGGCTGGCGGCGCTCGGCGTGCCGGATGGGGCTTGGTACGTCGGTCTCCATGTTCGCGAAGGTGGATTCTATCAGGAAGCCTCAAGTGGGATGAGCACGCATCGCAATGCGTCCATCGAAGACTATTTTCCCGCGATCGCCGAAATCACGTCGCATGGCGGCTTTGTGATCCGTCTTGGCGACAAGTCCATGCGGCCGCTGACGCCGATGCCGGGCGTCATCGATTACGCCGTGAGTGCGCAGAAATCGTCGGCGATGGATATTTTTCTCCTGGCGACCAGCCGTTTTGTGATCGGCACCACATCGGGCCTGACGACGGCTTGCCTTGCGTTCGGTCGCCCCATGCTGCTCGTCAACTGCATTTCCAACGATTGGCAGTTGTGGACTGAGCAGACCGACTTCATTCCCAAACGCTTGCGCGACCGCAGAACCGGGCGCTATCTGACACTCGGCGAAACGTATCAGCAGCCTGTGCAGGGCTATCTCATCAACAACGTCGTCACCAACCGCCGTGGCTATGTCATCGAGCCGAACACGGCCGATGAGATTGCAGAGGCCGTGCGCTACAAGTTAGATCGGCTCGATCGCGGACTTTCGCGACCGGACGCAGCCGCAGCAGCGCTCATCTCGTATGGCCGGGAAATGGCGTCGAACCCGATGATGTTTGGTGCAGCTGTTCCCGTCATCCCCTTTCTCGAACGTCATGCCTCGACGCTGTTTGCCCCGCCAGGACGATTTGAAACCGCCGCGTGATGCTACGTCGCCCTCTGGCTGCGGGCCTTGCGGGGCGATGTCGCGCGCGCAAACCATTCGGCACACAGCCAAGACCAAGCGTAGGGCCGCAGACGCAGCAGCAGCCAGAGCGTGGCTAGCGGGGATGAGACAACACCGAGCCGCGACACGCTCGCCAGAACCGCTTCGTCCAGCCGCGAGCCAGTGATGGTCTGGGTCAGCGCTGATGCGAGCCCCACTTCCGTGCGCAGCCGCCCGACTTGGAGCCGCGCCGCGTTAAAGCGCAAACGGCGTTCGAATAGGGTCGCGTAATCCGGTGGGAACAACCCGGGTGGCTCACGATTCAGGATAGTGCGCGCGACCGCAATCATATGTTCCAGTGTCTCGGGCTTACCGACGGAGGTGAGCGAATAGTTGGTTCCATGAACGCGCCACATGCCCAAGACTTCTGGCATGAACGCGTACCCCCAGCGAACCGCGAGGCGACGTTGCAAAATGCCGTCGGACAGGGAGCCGGTTGTGGCATCAAAGCCCCCGAGCGTCTGGACGTGTTGGCGGTTATAGACGATCACCTGGCCGAGAAAAAAGTTGTCGGCCTTGGTCAACTGCGCGCGGGCTTCGCCCGGGGGGACGAAACGGGCCTGCCATGTCGGTCGCACGACGGGACGCTCGCCGGTCGGCCGGCCAGCGCCATCGCGGATTTCGACCCGGGCTGCGGCTAATCCAGCGTCAGGATTGGCGCTCAACAACTCAGAGAGCTTTGCCAGAAAGTCCGGGTAGACCTCGTCGTCGGCGGCGAGGAAGGCCACGTAGTCGCCGGTTGCCAGCGCAAGGCCTCGATTGAGGACGTTCACGACGCCTTGTTGCTGGGCATTGGTTTCAATCCGGACGTGGGGATGGCCCGCGGTAAGGCGGGTGATGACCTCCAGGCTAGCGTCGGTTGAGGCGTCGTCGATAATGATGATTTCGTCGGGCTGGCGTGTCTGGCCGAGCATGCCACCAATAGAACACGCAAGGTATTGCGCGTGATTATAGTTGGGCATGATCAGCGAGATTCGCACGGGGCCTCAAATGTCGTTGGGGTCAGAAACGTCGCCGAGCGCCATGTGTTCCAAGGTGTGTCGCCTGCTTGGCGACAGTGTCACGCACCCGCTGAAGTCTCGACGCTTCCACGCGATGATGGCATAGGACGTGTGGCCGCTCTATCCTTTCGCATGCCCTTTAGTCTGCGTTGATACTTTTGGCCGCTGGGGAGAGCCGCAGCATGCGCGCTGGCGCAACTCCGGTTCGGGCCAGGGCACGCTTTGGCACGCTTAGAAGGTCAGATCGACGACCACGAAGATGTTTCACCCACAGCGTTGGTGAAGCCAGCCTCTGAGCATTCAAGACGTCACGTGATGGGGATCAGTCGGTGATCGGCCCATGAGCCTATGAAAGAACGGGGTGCTGGACGTGACCGAGACCGACATGCGGCCACCGACGCGCTTGTGCGTCATCGGCGCGGGCTTCATCTCGCAGGTTGTCCATTTACCGGTGTTCCAGTCGCTCGACACGTGCCACATTGTTGGGCTTGCAGACAATAGGCCTGCGTTCTGCGCCGAGGTCGCGCGGCAGTATCATATTGCAGCCCACGTCCCCGACCTGCGAGCAGCTTTTGCGCTTGATGCGGACGCATACGTCATCGTGCTGCCCCGGCGTGCCATGGGGCCCGCCGTCAAGGCTGCGCTTGCGACGGGACGGGCAGTGCTTGCTGAAAAGCCGATGGGTCATACGCTGGCGCAGGCGAGAGACCTCGCAGATGCTGCTGATCGTTCCGGGAGCGCGTTGGCCGTCGGCTTCATGAAGCGTCACGATCCAGGCGTGCAGCTGTTCAAACGGACGTTGGCTGAACGTGTGAGGGATGGCAGCCTGGGTGCCATCGCCCACGTCGCTATGCGCGATTACTGTGCGACCTACGCGGTGCCTATTCCACACCACCGGGTCGGCGCGCGCGGGCGACAGGCGCGGTATGACGAGTGGCCGAGCATGCCGGACGGCTTGCCTGTGGAACACCAGGCCGATTTCGAGCAGACCGTCAACGTCATGTCACACGATATCAATTTGCTCCGCTTCGTGCTGGGTCAGCCGGTGATGGCAGCATCTTTGCGCGTTCGTTCAGGACGCATGCAGATGGCCGTGCTAGATGCCGGGCGTTTTGATGTCTCGCTGGAGGTCGGCCGCGTTGACACTGGCGTCTGGGAGCAGTCGATGACCGTCTACTTTCAACGGGGGTCCGTGCGGCTCGATCTTCCCTCACCACTGGCGCGCCAGAGTGTCGCGCGGGTCATGATCCGACGCGCTGGCGGTCAAGAACAGTTGGCGATCGAGCCGTCTCGGCGTACATGGGCCTTCCGTGCGCAGGCGGAGCAGTTTCTCGATGTCGTTCGGGAGAAGGCCGCGCCGCTCGCAAGCGGACAGGATTGTGTGGTCGATATGGCCATCATTGAAGATCTTTGGTCGAAATCGATCTGGAGTGCGTGATGACTGTTCGCCTTCTTGCTGCAACGCGCGACAGATGTCGCCTCTGTGCGAGCCCCGATCTGTGGAATGCCGTGCCGCTGCACGCGCTGCCGGTGGCATCGCCAAACGTTGGCAACAGCGCGGCAATCGCGGAAACCGCGGCGGCCGATCTGTGGCAATGCCGGGCGTGCGGATTTCTCCAATTGGCGACCGTCGTCAATCCGGAATTTCAATATCGCAATTTTCAGTATTTCACCGGCATTTCGCTCGGACTGCGTGAGCATTTCTCTGGCCTGATCGACGGTCTCGCCGCGCGGGGCGATATCGCGCCGGATAAGTTCGTGCTCGATATCGGGAGCAACGACGGTTCGCTCTTGCGCTATGCCGTTGGCCACGGCGCGCGGGTGCTCGGTATCGATCCAGCCGAACGGATCGCGAAGGCCGCCACTGAAGCTGGCATTCCGACGCTCGCTGAATTCTTCACATTGCCAATGGCGCGCAAGCTCGCCACTCAGCATGGGAAGGCCGATGTCGTTATTTCCAATAATACGGTCGCCAATATCGACGATCTGGGCGATTTCTTCGGCGGGATCGATGCGGTGCTTGCCGACGACGGTATTGTCATCATTGAAACGCAATATGGGCTCGATGTTCTGACGAAGACGCTGCTCGATGTTGTCTATCATGAACATGTGTCCTATTTTGCCGTGAAGCCGACGCGGGCGTTTCTGGCAGCCCATGGCTTTGAACTGGTTGATGCGGAAAAAATCACGCCCAAGGGAGGATCAATTCGTTTCTCGATCCAGCGCAAGGGAGGGTCGCGCGAAGTGTCCCCTCGGGTAGACGATTTGATCGCTGAAGAAACAACAGCAGGGCTTTACGATGCCAAACTGTTTGCCGCGTTCAACACCCGGATCGCCAACATCGGGGCTGACCTGCGCCAGCGTCTTGAACACTCGCGGGCAAAAACCGGACGGGCTCTTGCCTATGGCTCGTCGGTCGGGTGTGCGGCGCTCATCCACTATTTTGATTTGGGATCATCAATCGACGCGGTGTTTGACGATACGCCGCTGACGAACTTCATGCGGACATCTGCTGGCACGGTGCCGGTGCTTTCGGGGCGGCAACTTGCCAACGAGCCAGCGACCGAGGTGGTCGTTCTCGCTTGGCGCTATGCGGACGCGATCGCGCGCAATCAGACAGCCTTTGTCGGGAGCGGAGGGACGTTCCTGACCGCACTCCCCGACGTTCACGTGGTGCGCTGAACGCTGCGGGCCACATTCTCTGGGGCTTTACCCTTTTCTTTTGGGCTTTGCCCTTTTCTTTGGGGCTATGCCCTTTGCTGGAGACATGAATTCACATGGCGAAACTCAATGATTTGACGGTCGTGGCCGATATCGGGGCCCGGTATGGCATGCACCCGAGCTGGAACGAGTTCGACGCGCCGATGCGCTATATTGCGTTTGAACCCGACACCGAAGAAGCGGATCGGCTGCGCGCGATCTATACGAACACG
>JBBRKD010000040.1:0-8833 GCA_038218255.1 Hyphomicrobiales bacterium
AGCCAGATCACCGAACTTGGCCCGTTCCGCGATGCGTTCGCGCTGATGCGGCGGATGGTGCTGGAGTTGCGCACAGCGGGTCACGACATCGCCCATCTCGACATCGGCGGCGGGCTCGGCATCCCCTATCGCGGCGTCAACGACATCCCGCCCCACCCGACCGAATATGCAGCCATCGTGCGCGAACAGCTCGGTGATCTCGGGTTGCGGCTGATCCTGGAGCCGGGCCGCATGATCGTTGGCAATGCCGGGGTGCTCGTGTCGAAGGTGATCTATTGCAAAGAGGGGGCTGACCGCACGTTCACGATCGTGGATGCGGCGATGAACGACCTCATTCGCCCGACGCTGTATGAGGCGCATCACGACATCGTGCCGGTGGAGGAAGCCAAGGCCGAGGGCGCGCCGATCCAGCAGGATATTGTCGGGCCGGTGTGTGAAACGGGGGATTATCTGGCGCTCGACCGCGCGCTGCCGCTGTTTGCGCCGGGCGATCTGCTGGCCGTGATGACGGCAGGGGCCTATGGGGCCGTGATGTCCTCGACCTACAACACGCGGGCTTTGATCCCCGAAGTGCTGGTGCGCGGCGACAGCTATGCCGTGGTTCGCCCCCGCCTCAGCCTCGACGCGCTGATCGCGCTTGATACCTTGCCGCCGTGGTTGGGGTAGGGGCGCGCGGAGGATTGGGTGGGGCGGAGGTTGGGGTGGGGCCGTCGGGCGGGCACCCATCTGGGCGGGGATGCCGGTTTAAGGCGTGGGATTATGCTGGAAGAGGGCAGCTTACGCTAGCGACAAGGGTCGAAACGAAGCCAATGCGGCGATCAGGGTAAGGGGTCGCTGTAAGCTCGCTGATTGCGCGCGATGTCCGTTGCTTCGGTTGAGACGGCAGACGTGGGTATGCGGTGGATGGAAACATTGGGCCAGGAGCCGAAGTTTCGGCGCGATTGCGTTGATCCATAGCCCTCGCTATTACTCGGTCGATCCACCGGTAACCCTGGAGTTTACGTATGCGGGCCCCGCATCATCCGCGCCAGCACGAGCGCCTGAAGGCGCTGCGCGCGCTTGGCATCCTCGATACCCCACGCGAACCAAAATATGACGCGATCGTCGAATTGGTTGCAGAAATTTGCGAAGCACCGATTGCGGTGATCAATCTCATCGATGAGTCGCGTCAGTGGTTCAAGGCCGAGGTCGGCCTCGGCGTTCGCGAAACGCCCCTCGTAACGTCGCTCTGCGCGCACGTTATCCTTCAGCCGGGCCTCACAATTATTTCAGACACCCTGGCTGACGGCCGCATGTGCGATAATCCGATGTGCATAGAATCACCGAATTTGCGCTTCTATGCCGGGATGTGCCTGGAAACCGCAGACGGTTTGCCGATCGGGACCTTGTGTGTGCTCGATACGCGCCCTCGTGATTTATCGCTGATGCAGCGCAACTTCTTGAAGGTCGTCGGCGACCAAGTTATGAATCATATCACAGTGTCGCAAAGGTTGCGTGAGTCCGAACTATTGCGCCAGGAATTGCGCGAGAGCGAAATACGTTTCCGGCAAACGTTCGAAAATGCCGCCGTCGGCGTCGCCCATGTCAGACTTGATGGCCAATGGCTCGAAGTCAATCAAACCTTATGCGACATCCTTGGATATTCGCGTGAAGAGCTGCAGACGAAGACCTTTCAGGACATCACCCATCCCGACGACTTAAATGCCGACCTCGCCTACGTTCGTCGTTTGATGGCTGGAGAATTGCAAAACTACGGTATGGACAAGCGCTATATTCGCAAAGACGGTAGTCGCGTTTGGTGCGGGCTGACGGTTGCGTTGAGACGCGATGCAACGGGCGAACCGCTCTACTTTATTTCGGTTGTACGCGACATCAGTGAACGGAAAGCGGGGCAGGAGCATCAAGAGTTCTTGTTGGGTGAACTCGCCCACCGCATGAAAAATCAGCTTGCCATCGTCCAAGCGATGGCCAATCAGACCGCACGCAACGCAAGCTCGCTCAAGCAATTTCAGGAAAAGTTTTCTGAACGCGTGCAGGGCCTCGCCGTCGCAACTGACGTGCTGCTCACGCAAGGATGGAGCGGCGCACAACTCTGCGACCTTATCCAGCGCCAACTCAGTCCGTTCGTTCCTGCGCCCGACCGGCTCGAATGCGATGGCCCCAACGTCACTATCAGCATCGATGCCACGCAAACAATTGGTCTCGCCCTACACGAACTGGCGACCAACGCCATCAAGCATGGTGCGTGGTCTTCGACCGTCGGCCGCGTCAAAGTCAGCTGGCAATTCGTGACGAATGGCGCGACCGGAAATAATCTTCGGGTAACGTGGGTGGAGCAGGACGGGCCGGTCGTGGAAGCTCCGACCCGCAAGGGGTTTGGACGCGTCGTCATCGAACAAATGGCCGCGCAGCGGATCGGCGGTGAAGCAAAGCTGGAGTTCGCGCCGAAAGGCTTGCGTTGGACCTAGACGGTGCCAAGCTCCCACATCGTGGCTCATGCAAGAACCTCGCAGGGGAGAGAAACGCCTGGCGCGTCTAACCCTAAAAGCAATTTAATATCTTAGTTATCAACAACAGTTTTTCTGCTGACGCAGAGTACCTTACACCCAATTTCGTGCGTTATTGCGATCAGGTAACGTCGAGCGGGAGTCAACCAATTGGCCTTGAAGCATCATAACGTGCTGGTCGTTGAAGACGAAATCCTGATAGCCTTGGAGCTTTGTGACGTGCTGCTTGACGCTGGCGCACGTGTAGCAGGCCCAGCCATGTCGGTCGCGGAAGCACTGCGCTTGATTGAAACCGAAAAGCCGACCGCTGCTATCCTCGACGTCGATCTAGGATCTGAGGTCTCGTTGCCGATTGCACATCGCCTCGAAGCCGACGGAGTGCCTTTCATTTTGCATACCGGCAACTTGGCCAGCGGTCTCCCGCACGGCTGGCCGCGCGTGCCCGTCGTCAAAAAACCGGCACCGTCACACGCAGTCATTTCGGCGCTCATTGCTGTTTTGCCAGCAGGCAAGCCGTAAAGCTATGACGAGTGGCTCTGGTACGGGATGAACATGGCCGACATTCCAGCGCGACAATCACGTCGGCGGCTTATACCGCATTTGCAACGCGCTTACTTGCCGCAACGCTTTGTCGACGACCTCGTCAGGTATTTTCAGAGCCGGACACAACCGCGTCAACAGGTGAACGGACTGCCGTGTTCAGCTTAGGCTCACAAACCTAGCTTGCTCCGCTGCCAGCTGATCTTCGCCTACCGCAGCTTGTCAAAGGTGTGCGTGAACCCGCACCGGACGCCCGGTCAGACTTAGCCCAGCGATGGCTTGAGCGTTGGGATGTAGGCGTCGGCAGGCGGAAGGATGGAGGGGACGGCGGCTGCGGAAGGGGGAGCAGGCGCGCGCAGGTCGAGCGCTGAGCGGAGCGGGAAGGCGACCGTGACGCGGGTGCCCTGGCCGGGGGTGCTGTCGAATGCGACCGAGCCGCCGTGGAGATCGACGAGGCTTTTCACAATCGAGAGGCCAAGGCCCGCGCCGCGATGGTTGCTGACGTGGGGGCGGCTTTCGAAGCGGTCGAACACTCGGGCCTGTTGGTCGGGCGGCACGCCAAGGCCGGTATCTTCAACCTGGAAGCGCAGCTCGGAATTTTCCCGCCACGCGCTGATCTTGACGGTGTCGCCGTGCCTTGAGAAGCCAACCGCGTTCGACACCAGATTGTAGAGCACCTGCCGCACGCGGTCTTCGTCGGCAAGGAACGTCTCGGCGTCGTCGGCGATGCCGATGTCGATTGTCAGCTTGGCTTGGATCGCCCGGTCGCGCACGCCCTCGATCGCCGCATCGATCACCTGGGACACGGACACGGGCGTCAGCTTCAGTTCGAGCGTGCCGGCATCGATGGTTGCGAGGTCGAGAATGTCGTCGACGAGTGCGAGCAGCGTCTTGGACGAGGACGTGATGTCGCCCAGATACTCGCGCTGCTTGGGGTTGAGCGAGCCGATGAGCGGGCTCGACATCAGCTCGTTGAGCCCGATGATCGAGGTCAGCGGGGTGCGCAGTTCATACGAGACATGCCCGATGAACTGGCTCTTGAGGCGGTCGGCGGTGATGAGGGCGTCGTTGCGTTCTTCAAGCGCGCGCTCGTAGCGCTTGGCATCCGTGATGTCGGTGAACGTGATCAGCGTCGCGCCGTCGGGCAGCGGCATGGCGGCGTAGGCAATCAACGATTGGTCGGCGCGCGTCATGGTGCCGTCGAGCGGGCGGCGATCGTCAGAAAACGCGGTGATGGCGCGAGACAGTGTGCCCCAGGTGTCGGGGTCGTCGTGGAGGGTACTGATGGCAGCGATCACCGCGTCGATGTGGGGTTTGGTCGATGTGACCGCGTCGTCGAGCTGCCAGATGGCGGCGAACGCCCGGTTCGAGAGTTTGAGCCGCCCGTCGGTGCCGAACACGGCGACGCCCTCTTTGAGGCTGTCGAGCGTTTCGCGCTGTGACCGGATTTGCTGATTGTATCGGCTTTCAAGCGCGAGCCGCTCGGTTTCATCGACGTAGGAATAGGTGATGCCGCCGTCGTCGCGGTTCTCGGCGATGATGTGGAGCGTGCGACCGTCGGGCAGGTGCCAGTGTTCATCCGCGCTGGCGGCTTCGCGCACGCGATTGAGGAACTTTGCCTTCCAGTCGCGATAGTTCGGCGTCTCGGGCAGCCGCCCGGTTTCGCGCAGGCGGTCGAGGACGGCACTTTCGACGGGCTGGGTTTTGAGCCAGGCGGGATCGAGCTGCCACAGCGTGCGGTAGGCTTCGTTGAAGTAGGCGAGACGCCGGTCGGGCGAGAAGATGGCGACGGCGGTCGCAACTTTATCGAGCGTGCGCTCGTAGGCGGCGCTCTGGCGGTCGAGTTCGCCTTGGGCGGCTTCGACGGCGCCGATGTCGAGGGCGACGGCTGCCTGTCCGCCGGTGACGGCGACCACGACGAGTTCATGGGGCTTGCGTTCGCCAGCCACCACGAGCGGAAGCCGTTCGCGGTAGGGGGTGCCGCTCGCGAGTGAGCGTTCGACGGCCTGGCGCTGACGGCTTTCGAGCAGTTCGATCTGGCGCTGGAAAATGTCAGCGTCGCTCGAGGCTTCGACGGCGGTGCGGTAGGCGCGGTTGACCCACGTGATTCGCCCGTCATGGCCTTTGATCCAGGCTGGGCTTGGCAGGGTGTCTAGCAGCGCCCGGCAGCCTTCGATGTCGCGTCTGAGTGTGTGGTGGGTCTCGAGAATGCGGGCGAGTTCACGCTTGTAGCCGACGAGATCCTTGAGCCGGAGTATGGCCCGCCCGCCCGCCGTGCGGCCTTCGGCCTCCAGATGCCCACCCGCTTGGGTTTTGAGCAGGACATTGAAGGCGCGGCCCGTTTCAAATAGCTCATCGAGGCCAGCTTTGAGATCGACGGCGGATGGCGCGTCAAGCCAACCGCCAAAGCGTGTGAGTTCGCGGGTGGTTTCGGGTACGCCTGCAACGGATGTGAGCGCATGGGTTAAAACGCGGAGCGGCTGGCCGGGCTCCCATGCGATGAGGACTTGGGGCTCAGCTTTGAAGATGCTTTCGGCGGTCGCCAGCCGTTGATGGAGATCACGCGTCTGCGCACGGGCCGCAATGACATCCCGGCGCAGGAGACGCGTGACCTGGAAGACGCTGACGGCGCCAAGCACCAGCGCTGCGCCGACAAGTGCGCCGATCGTCATGTGATCGAGCGTGACCGGGATGGGCTCGAAGGCTGGCCGGCCCGTCATGCCATAGGTGAGGGCCGCAACGGCTGCGATGCTGACGCTGGCGAGAAGCGCGAGGTCGAGCGCAGAACCGACGGGGGCTGAGTCGCGGGTTTTGGCAGCGGGCAATCGCATCTGTGACCGGTTCGTTGAAACAAGGGGAAAGGCCCGGCGGGGACGCGACAACCTTCAGGGCAAGCGGCGCCTCAGGGTAAGTGAGGCATGTGGTGACACAAAAAACGCGACGGACTGAAGTGCGGCTGGCCAGCGATCCTCGGTCGGCGGACGGTTGACCTGACGGGCAGGACGGCGGGAATTGCGAATCGTCAAGAGTATGCGGGGCTTAGCGCTGAGCCGCTATGGCAAATGCAGCGCACGAGACAAACAATTTTTCAGCGTGGCGCATCGCGTCATCCGGGCAACGGTTTGCTCAAGCGCTGTGGCGCTCAGTGGTCAACGGGGCGGGGCGCAATCGGTCGGCAGCGAGAGGTTCGCTGCCTGCATGATGGCTGGGACGAGCCCCGGGAATTTGCCCTCAATCTCCTGGCAGCGCAGCGTGTTGACAACCTCGGTGCCACGACGCTCAGAGCGGATAAGACCCGCCTCGCGCAAGACCTGATAATGGTGGGACTGGGTTGATTTGGGCAGGTTGTCTGGCGCCGCCGTCTGGCAATTGGTCGGGCAGCCCCGGCTCGCGAGCTTGCGCACAATCGCAAGCCGCGTTGGATCGGCGAGCGCGTAAAGCACGCTCTCCAGGGTGATGTCTTCCAAGGCTGGGTGAACGAAAGGACGTTGCATGACTATTGATATGGAGCGAAACGCCCATCCATGCAATAGTTCGGCACTTTCGAACCAGCGAACGAAATGGGCTCGAGAGACTGTCGTGGGGGGGCAGACCTGATCGAATCTTTCCACCGCAGGACACGCGGCAAAGAGCAGAAGGGTCGCGCGGCCGGATCGTTGCGCGTACTCCGGAGCCAGGATCAGAGTTTATTTCGAAGGCAAGAAAGGACGCCCCATGTCACACGATACCTCACTGACGACCTCGCGCCGGACCTTGTTCAAGGGCGCGGCCGCTGGCCTTGCGGCGGCAGGTGTGCCGCTGGGATGGATCGGCACCGCGGCCGCCAAAGCGCCGCTCGCTGCCAAACAGGTGCCGGGGTTTTCCCGCCGCAAGGTCGGCGACATCGAGGTGACGGCGCTGCTCGACGGGATGCTGAGCTTTGATATGGCGACCGTGCAGGCGCTGATCGCCCGATCGACCATCGAAGACATGGCTGCCCTCGATCAGGCGAACTATGCGTTTCCGGGCGGAAAGCTGCCGGTGCCGGTCAACGCCTATGTGGTCAATACCGGCGACAAGCTGATCCTGGTCGACACCGGGGCTGCCGACAAATTCGGCCCGACGGCTGGTGCGCTTCCCATGGCGCTGGCAGCGGCAGGCTTTGATCCATCGGCCATCGATATCGTGGCGCTGACCCACGCCCACCCAGACCATGCGGCGGGTCTGATCACGGCCAAGGGCGAGGTCGTGTTTGCCAATGCCGAGTTGGTATTGACCGAGGTCGAAGCTAAATTCTGGGCCGATCCGGCGACGAAGGCGCGCCTGCCGGACTCGCAAAAGGGTTTCGTCGATGTGGCGGCTGCAGCCCTCAAGCCCTATGCGGCGCGGACGCGGTATGTCGTGAACGGGGGCGATGTCGCGCCCGGTGTCACGGCGCTGACGCTGCCGGGCCATACGCCCGGGCAGACGGGCTATCGGATCGCGTCCGGCAAGGATCAGCTCTTGATCACGGGCGATGTGGCGGCACTCGGCGAGATCTTTTTTGCCAAGCCCGGATGGTCGGTGGCGTTCGATGTGGACGGCGAGCAGGCGGTTGCCACCCGCAAGAAGCTGTTCGACATGGCCTCGACCGACCGGCTGATGATCGCGGGCGGCCATTTGCCGTTTCCAGGTTTTGGCTATGTCGGCGTGCACGGCAATGCTTATCGCTTTATCGCAGCACCCTGGGTGCTGCTGTAGCGGCGGACTGCGCCGCGCCCATAGGTCTAAAAGGATGGGGCGGTCCAAAAGGATGGGGCGGGGATGCGCGGCTGCTGCCAGCAGGAGCGTAGCTGGCTCTTATTGTGGCTCCGGTGGGCCCCGTCGCGCCGTTGATGGCTGTGTCGGTGATGCGGGGCTGTCCGCGAAGGGCTGTCCGCCCCTCACACTCCTGGACCAGGGACGTGGTCCCTGGACCCGTTGTTTGACGTTTTGCGCTCAGGCATGGCGGAGACATGCGGCTAGCGTGACGTTGCGCTGACATTCGTAGACAAGTTTGAGCGGTGATATGCGTTTTTGAATAGATTCAGCTCCGGCACTGGTGACAGCACTGACCGCTATTCTACCCGTCACGTCGGTAGCATTGGTATCGCCATCTGGCCGATACTGAGATCGTAGCTGCGGTGGCAGTTGTGATGGAAGACGGTTTCGATTTTGAATCACCGACTCAGCAGAAGCGGGTCGCAACGTTAATCCCGCAATAGGTCGTTAATGCTGGTTTTGGAACGGGTTTTGGCATCGACGCGCTTGACGATGACGGCGCAATAAAGATTGGGTCCGGGCGAGCCGTCGGGAAGGGGCTTGCCAGCCATCGAGCCCGAAACGACGACGGAATAGGGCGGCACGCGGCCAAACATTTTCTCGCCTGTTGCGCGGTCGATGATGGTGGTGGATGCCCCCAAATAGACGCCCATGGACAAAACGCTGCCCTCGCCGACGTGGACGCCCTCGGCGACTTCAGCACGCGCGCCAATGAAGCAGTTATCTTCGATGATGACCGGGTCGGCCTGAAGCGGTTCGAGCACGCCGCCGATGCCAGCGCCGCCCGAGATGTGGCAGTTTTTGCCGATCTGCGCGCACGAGCCGACGGTTGCCCAGGTGTCGACCATGGTGCCGCTATCGACGTAGGCCCCGAGATTGACGAACGAGGGCAGCAGGATCACGCCGGGCGCGATATAGGCCGAGCGGCGTACGACGGCGCCGGGTAGCGCGCGAAAGCCCGCCGTGCGGAAGTCGGCTTCCGTCATGCCGACGAACTTAACCGGCAC
>JBBRKD010000041.1:0-8516 GCA_038218255.1 Hyphomicrobiales bacterium
CGCGCCGCCGACGAGTTGGCGGTGACACCGGCAGCGCTCAGCCACCAGATGCGCACGCTGGAAGATCACCTCGGCGTGTCGCTGTTTCATCGGCGTGCGCGCGGTATCGCGCTGACGGATGCTGGCCAACGCCTCTATCCCGGCACGCACACAGCCTTCGAAGCTTTGCGGACCGCCGTCGAGAGAGTTGCACGTCGCGAGACCGATCGCGTGCTCGTCATCAGTGCCGGGCCAGGATTTACCGCCAAATGGCTTGCACCCAGGCTCTATCGCTTTGTCGAGGCCCATCCAGAAATCGACGCGCGGGTGTCAGCAAGTTCCGCCCCCGTTGATTTCGCAACCGGCGATGTCGATGTCTCGATCCGCGTCAGCCTCGGCGACCATCCCGGGCTGCACGTGGAGCGGCTGATGGAAGAGCGGATGCTGCCGCTGTGCAGCCCGCGTCTGATGGAAGGGCCGAATGCGTTGAGATCGCCCGCAGATCTCAGCCATTTCCCCCTCATCCACATCGATCTGCCCCTGCCGTTTCCGCAGGGTGCGACGTGGGCACACTGGTTCGAACAAGCCGGGGTGACGGGCATCGATGCCGAGCGGGGGTTGCGGTTCAATGTGGTCGACCATGCGCTAGACGCGGCCATTGCGGGGGCGGGAGTGGTCATGGGTCATAAGGTGATCGCATCGTATGACATCGCAGCCAAGCGGCTGGTCTGCCCGTTTGGACCCGAACTGCCGATGTTTGGCCGATACTATTTTCTGGTGTGCGCCAAGGGCCATGAGACGCGGCCGAAAGTGCGCGCGTTCCGGGATTGGCTGATTGCCGAAATCGCACGGCCCGATGCGGCCGCAGGCGGCGTGCAACTCGCGTGAGTGGGCTTTCGGATCTGTCTTGTATCCACACAGGGAGCCGGAAGGAGGAGCCGGGAGGTAGCAGCAGCGACGCCGACAGAGTGTCAGAGCGCGCGGGCGCTCGGCTCCGCAGCCTGCGCCTGCGACGCGGGGGCCTCTACGAGATGGCCATGCTCGATTCGCAACCGCAGTTGATGCTGCGTGGAGCCACCCTTTTCCTGGCAGGTGACGAGCAAAACCTTTGATCCAGCACCGCCGGTATCGATGTGGGTCGCTTCATCTGCCAGCGCACGCACGTCTGTGATGGTCAGCTCGCGGCTGCTACCGTTCGTTGTCAGCAGCACGTTTTGCCCGACGGAGACGGCCTTGACAAAATGACCATCGACTTTGGCACTCAACCAAAAATCTTCGCTGCCAGACACGCCGTCATAGGCGCGCGCGCGGCCAACCGGCCCTGCCGGACGGACGAGGGCAGCAAACGTCCGGTCAAAGGCGCTGGAGACCACCGTTTCGGTGTTGATCGACGTGACGCCGAACCCGACGGCACCAAGGCCCACCACCACGAGGCTTAGCGCAACAAGTCCAACCGAAGCGCCAGCAGCAGCAGCGGGGACGGCTGCGTGACTCGACCGTGCCGAGCGGATCGGGGTCGCCACATCGGAGGCTGACTTATGAGGCGTCATCGGAACGGTCCTGTCATTTTGAAACGACGGAGAACTTGATCTCAGTGCACTGCATACGTGGATGCGGTCTGGCTAGTTTCACGGGCGTGATTGCACCAAGGCGAGGGTCAGACCGGCCCATCGTTTAGCGTCAACCCTCGCGCGTGTCGCGGCGCCGGTCCACCACAATGTGCGCACGGCGTAAATGCCGAGCGAATGCGAGGTTTAGGGCAAATAATGTCGCAAATGAGATGGCGAGTGTCGCGAGCACGTCAAGCCGCCCTTCGACACCGGTGATGCGAGCTGCAAATCCAGAACCGCTCAAAGGCTGCCCCAGCCCGGCTGCCTGTGCGCCGATCGAAAACACGCCGCCCGAGTACGCGGCCCCTGCGTGCGTCGCTGCACCGACGATGGCCACCAGAGCCATGAACACCGCAACGCAGATGGCCGCGTCGCACACGAAACGAATAGCGGGTTTGGCCAACATGTCTTGAGCTTTCATTCATCACCTCATGTCAGGCCAACGCATGTCAGGCCAACGGCTGTTCTCGACTGTGGATCAGTTCAACCTCATGGTGTGGCGGGGATTTGCCGAGACTATGGCAGAAACGGCCCTAAATGCTTGACGAAGGATGAATGCCCGCCGGTGTGACCGCGTGGCCACGACAGTGAAGTCCAGCCCGACAGCATCTGTTGGGGGGCTGGCTCGAGGGCCCCAGAACGAGACCCACGGGAACCTGTCAACTTTGCTCCAACCGTTCCAATCGCCATGCTTGCGATGCAGCGACACTCGGCCTAGTTTCAGCCCCGGCTTCAGGGGGTGCCAGCCCTGCGCTGATGGTGCGACCGCGCGCTCTAACGGCATGCATCTCTCCGTCTCAGTGTCGTCACCTCCCTGACGTTTCGCGCGCCGGTCTCCTCTGCCGCGGCCAGCGCCGTCCGTTTTGCCCCCCAACAGGACCTTTCACCCATGGGTTTCATTGCCGACAGCCTGAACCGAATCCAGCCATCCGCCACCATCGCCGTCTCGACCAAAGCGCGCGAACTGAAGGCCCAAGGCCGCGATATCATTTCGCTGTCGGCGGGCGAGCCAGATTTCGACACGCCCCAAAACATCAAGGACGCAGCCGTTGCAGCCCTGGCAGCCGGCAAGACGAAATACACCGATGTCGATGGCATCCCCGAACTGAAAGCGGCCATCGTCGCCAAGTTCAAGCGTGAGAACGGCCTCGACTACAAGTCAAGCCAAGTCTCGGTCGGAACCGGCGGCAAGCAGGTGCTCTACAATGCACTGCTCGCAACGCTCAATCCCGGCGACGAGGTCATCATCCCCGCCCCGTGTTGGGTGTCGTACGCCGACATCGTGATCCTGGGCGGCGGCGTGCCCGTGTTCGTGCCGACGCATGCCGCCGACGGCTACAAGCTCAAGCCGGAGGCTCTCGCAGCCGCCATCACGCCCAAGACCAAGTGGCTGCTGTTCAATGCGCCGTCAAACCCAACCGGCGCTGCCTACACGCGCGACGAGGTGCGCGCCTTGACCGACGTCCTGGTCGCCCACCCCCACGTGTGGCTGCTGACCGACGACATCTATGAGCACCTGATCTACGATGGCTTGAAGTTCCATACCCCAGCCGCCGTCGAACCCAAACTCATCGAGCGTACGCTGACCATGAACGGGCTGTCGAAGGCCTATTGCATGACCGGGTGGCGGCTTGGCTATGCGGCGGGGCCTGAGGTGCTTATCAAGGCGATGTGCAAGCTGCAGTCGCAATCCACATCGAACCCGTGCTCGATCACGCAATGGGCAGCCGTCGAAGCGCTGAACGGTCCGCAGGATTTTATCGCGCGCAACAACGCCGAGTTCGTCAAGCGGCGCGACCTCGTGGTGTCGATGCTCAACCAGGCAAAGGGGCTCAAATGCCTGAAGCCTGAGGGCGCGTTCTACGTCTATCCGTCGTGCGACGACACCATCGGCAAGACGACACCCAAGGGCATCAAGATCAAGACGGACGAGGACTTCGTGACCGCGCTGCTGGACGAAGAGGGCGTAGCCTGCGTCCACGGGGCAGCGTTCGCCGGCAGTCCGGCCTTCCGGATTTCCTATGCCACGTCAACGGCTACCCTGGAGGAAGCCTGCAAGCGCATCCAGCGCTTTTGCGGCAACCTCACCTGATCACAGTCCCGCAGCGCCAACTGCGGCCCCAAAACGACACGACCAGAACGCCACGACCAGAACAGCGCCACCAGACGCCGATGACGCCTGCACCGTGACATGCAGGCGTCATACGAACGTGGCAAGGCCGCAAGGATGCAGAAACAGCGCGGGCTTACGATTAGCCAAGACCTCACCCAACCTCGCAAGCACCCGGTCACGAGGCAACCGGCGCGATCGGACTGTGACCGCAGCCTGAGCCTCGCCGATGGCCGGACGCTCGGCTATTCCACCTTCGGCGATTCCGCCGGGCGGCCGGTGATCGCCCTTCACGGCACGCCAGGCTCGCGGTTCAAATACGCCGCAAGCCACACGGCCGCCGCCGACCGCAGCCTTTGCCTTATTGCATTCGATCGCTGGGGCTATGGCTTGTCGTCTCCCCGTCCAGGTGCGCCCCTCGCAGCGTTTGGAACCGACATGCTGGAGGCCATAGACCGTCTCGGGCTGGACACGGTCGCTGTCACCGGGATTTCGGGCGGCGGCCCGTTTGCCGTTGCAACGGCAGCCGCATTGGGACCGCGCGCGACGGCGCTTGCACTGGTCGCCCCGGTTGGCCCGCTCACGGGCCTGCCCAATCCGCCACGCATCAGTGTCTTTCACGCGGCCTGTTTCAAGGTTCTGCCCCGCCTTCCTGGCGCGGTTGCAGCAGCGTTCGGGCTTTATCGCGCAGGCCTGACCATCGCGCCAGACTTCGCGATGTGGCTGGCATTATCCCGTTCGACCGCCGTCGACCGTGCGGCCATCCGCGATGAGACGACACGCGCCCGCCTCATCGCGACGTTCAAGGGCGGGCTAATGCCCGGCGTCGCCGGACCGCAAGCGGACATGGCGCTGTTTGGCCAGCCGTGGGGGATCGATGTTTCCACCGTCCGCGCACCAACCCGCATCTGGATCGGGCTCGATGACCGCAACGTCCCGCTGACCGCCGTTCGCCGCTTGGCTGAAGCCTTGCCGTCGGCTCAATTGACCGAGCTACCGGGTGCAGGACATCTGTGGGTGTCACAAAACGCAGACGTCGTGCTGGCATGGCTGGAGGCCGCGATCAACGCTCCCCAACACGCGACCATCTAGAGGTCGTCGAAATCGACACTAAAAAGGTCAGGTCGAAGCGGGGTTGATCCAGCGCCCGGCGAACCACTGCCAGACAGACCCCTGCTCACGCGACGGTGCCAGCCCAATCGCCACGCTCGTTTTGACACTGGCCCAGGAGCGCGAATAATTTCCAGCGTCCACAGGCCCGGTGTCCGCGGCGATGGCTTCGCTGCTGTCTGCCTCACCCTCGAAATGCTCAGCCGATGGTGCCATCGACAAACCTGCCGCTTCGACTGCCGATCTCAACGCTTCGATACGCATGTGCCTGACCAACCCGCTGTGCCGCAACTTTTTCCACACCTAGCGAAACGTTGCTGCGCTGAAATAGTTCACGGCAAGAGTGCAACGGGTCAAGTTATTTTTGTCTTAGTTTTTATAAATTCTTATATGTGCGATTGCAGCAATTATTGCGCCGCCGTTTTTGCAATGCGGCGCAATCTGCGTCCCAATCAGCTTTCGGGCACGAACCGCATCGACACGCCATTCATGCAATAGCGCTGACCGGTTGGTGCAGGACCGTCTTCGAACACGTGGCCAAGATGTCCTTCGCAGCGAGCGCAATGCACCTCCGTGCGGCGCATGCCATACGTTGTATCGACTGTGTGTTCAGTGGCACCGGGCAAAGATTCATAAAAACTCGGCCAGCCGGTGCGGCTATCGAATTTCGTTGTCGATTTGAAGAGCGGCAGATCGCAGCCCGCGCAGAAATAGGTGCCCTCGACATATGTTTTATCAAGCGGCGACGTGCAGGCAAGCTCTGTACCGTGGCGACGCAGAATGCGATATTGATCGGGCGTCAATTGCGCTTTCCACTCGGCATCGGTCTTGACGATTTTCTGGATCATGGCGTTCGTCCCTGTTTGGCTATCTCTGGCCGGATGTACGTTACGGTGTGGGCGCGCGTTACGATCGGCGGCTCACACCAGGGGGATGCCCGACATGGGGATGCCCTGCATGGGAATGATTGCATCAAATGAAACCTCCGTCGGCGTCACGCGGCACCGGCAGGCAATCGCCTCGACGCCACGGGCTTTCGCGTTGGCGAAGGCTGCAGCATACGCAGGGTCGATATCGGCAGCGAGTGAGAGCGTGTCGACGTCCGCACGCTGGATCAGATAGACCATCACCGCCCGATGCCCGGCGGCAACCATGTCCGCCAATTCATCCAGATGCTTGGCACCACGCGACGTGACGCTGTCGGGAAATTCCGCAAGGCGCGGCTTTCGCACAAGATGCACATTCTTGATTTCGACGTAACACCGCCCGCGTTTGGGATCGTCCAGCAGAATATCGATCCGCGAGTTTTGGCCGTATTTCACTTCGCCCTTGAGCATTTCATAGCCCGTGAGCATCGGGATGCGATCCTGCCCAATGGCTTCGGTCACAATTTTGTTAGGCAGCCCAGTATTGATGCCGACACAGGTTATGTGAGCGCCGTCTCCCACTTCGACGACCTCCAGCGTATGGCGATACTTGCGCGTCGGGCTGTCGTTTTGCGAGAGCCACACGCCCATTCCGGGCGACGACAATCCCATCATCGAACCCGTGTTGGGACACGACGCCGTCACGGTCTCGCCTCCGTCGAGCGCGACATCAGCGAGGAACCGCTTGTAGCGCTTGACGAGACGGCCGCGAACCAGGGAGCTTGAATATTTCATGTCTCGATTTGGTCGGGTACGCGCTCAAGCGCAACTCCTCTTTTTTGCAGCGCCGACCGGGATAGGTTAAGCCACGCCTCGCGTTCGTGAAAGCAGGCTGACCATGACGACCTCCACCCCCCACCCTGAGACCAACCGGATCACGGCCGCCGTTCTCGTGATCGGCGATGAGATTTTGTCGGGCCGCACCAAGGACGCCAACATCGGCGTCATCGCCGACCAGCTGACGGGGATCGGCATCGACCTCACCGAGGTGCGGATCGTCGCCGACGTTGAATCCGCCATCATCGCAGCGCTGAACGCCCTGCGCGCGGCCTATACCTATGTGCTCACCACCGGCGGCATCGGCCCGACCCACGACGACATCACCGCCGATAGCGTCGCTAAGGCGTTCGGCGTGACGATCGATGTCGACGCTGGGGCGGTCGCGCTCATGAAGGCCTACTACGACCAACGCGGGATCGAGCTGACACCGGCCCGGCTACGGATGGCACGCATTCCAGCTGGGGCGACCCTGATCCAGAATTCCGTGTCGTCAGCACCAGGCTTCATGCTCGGCAACGTCATTGTCATGGCCGGCGTGCCCTCGATTATGCGGGTCATGCTCGAAGATGCGATCCGCTATCTTCCGCGCGGGGCCCCGGTGTTGAGCCGCACCATCGAGGTCGCGCATCCCGAAGGCGAGATCGCGCTGCTGTTTGCCGAGCATGCCCGCGCGTTTCCTGACGTTGCGATGGGCAGCTACCCCCAGCGCAAGGACGGCGTTCTGTCGACGCAGCTCGTGCTGCGCTGCTCAGACAGCGCGCGGCTCGACACAGCCGTTGCGGGGTTGAGCGAGACGCTCGCCCGTCGCGGGCTTTTGTCTCCCTCCTGAACGGCCCCTCCCACGAGATCTCCCCGCGCCCGTTAACCATGTGGGTCGAAAGAGGGTTAACAGCAGGGACCGATGTTGCTCTTTGCGGGTTGGAAACGGGGTGCATCGCCAACCGGTGAGTGCGCCGAACCACCCAAACGCTGGTTTTGATGACCCGAGCGGCAGGCGCTGCACGGACAAAAAGACTGCGCGGACAGCAGGAGCCCATTATGTTGCAACTGATCATATGCCGCCTCACGCGCACGGGGATACGTGTCGTCGCGATGGTGGTTGCCTGTTTCGCCCTCGTCGCCTCAGCCGAGCTGGCTGAAGCCAAAACGCCCGGCAAGACCTATTGTTTCCGGGGATATTGTCATCGCATTCTGACGCTCGCCGAGACCGAAGCCATGGTCGGCCGCCAGACCGTCCTGTCGACATCAAACTACGACGACTGCAAGCGCGACCGGTTCAACCCATGCGGGCTGACCTCATCGGGCGCAGCCTTCCGGGCAGACAAAGCCGATAACGCGGCAAGCTCGATCTACCCCGACGGCACGATCATTCTCGTGCGCAATCCCCGCACCGCCCAGTCGGCCGTTCTTCGCGTCGACAATGCGGGCCCCTACCACGGCAAGCGCCAGCTCGACGTCTCGCGCGCCGCAGCCGACGTCTTGGGCTTTGCCAAGCAGGGCGTTGCAAACCTCGAAGTCCGTATTCTCCAGGCACCCAACAAGGCCGAGGCGACCTACAAGCGCAATCGCGTGTATCCAAGTGTGCCCGGCGCGATCGGCACCTTCGCGTCGCTGGATGCTGCTACCGTGCACACGGTCGGCCTATCGGATACCAATTACGCCGTCGCAGCGCTTTATCCGCAAATGCGCCAGCCGTCCGGTCTGGTCCTCGCCGCGCAGGCGGAGAACGGCATCGAACGCACGTGGCTTGCCAAGGGCTTGACGTTCAAGGGCGGACGCGCCGAAGCGCGCTTCGACCGCAAGATCTCGGCCAAGATCAGTGTTTTGGAACAGCGGCAGTTCAAACCCCGCCGGTCGCGCACGGGATGATGCCGCATCAGGGCGCAGCCGCACTCGCGTGCTCTGGGCGCCGTGGGGCCACGCTCGTGTCGCTGCGTTCGCCAAACAACAGGAAGTGGACTTCCAGTGCATCGAGATAGGCCGCCACAAGATCAAGCAGCG
>JBBRKD010000042.1:0-8446 GCA_038218255.1 Hyphomicrobiales bacterium
ATCGAAGGTTTGAATACCTGCGACTGGGTCTTGATCGACACCGGCGACATTATCGTTCACGTCTTTCGGCCTGAAGTGCGCGATTTCTACAAGCTCGAAAAAATGTGGACGGGTGAACGGCCAGGCGATGAAACGGCGCACTGACGCGCGGGCTTGCTGTCGGCTGTCGTGCAAGTGATGGTTGCCGCTGTTGGGCGGCTGAAAGACGATGGCGAGCGCGATCTCATCACGCGCTACGCCAAACGCTTCGATGCAAGTGGCCGTACCCTCGCGCTCGGTCCCCTCAGCATTGTCGAACTCCCCGAGGCGAAAGCTCCAGATGTTGCCGCGCGCAAGGCCGACGAGGCGCTCCGGCTTGCGAAAGCTGCGAGCGCGGCTGATCACGTGATTGCACTCGACGAAGCGGGATCGACGCTTGGATCGATGGCCTTCTCCGCCCATCTGGCCAAACTGCGCGATAACGGTGTTTCAAAAATTGCGTTTCTCATCGGCGGCCCGGACGGTCACGGCGATGACGTACTCAGTGCGGCCCGGTCCAAACTCTCGCTTGGCCCTATGACACTGCCCCACGGGCTCGCGCGGGTTGTCCTCGTTGAGCAGCTCTACCGCGCAACCACTATTCTGTCCGGGCATCCCTATCACCGGGCATGACACGGCGGCTGTTGCAGTGCACATTCATCTCCAACGTGGTCGCAGCAGAGGGTGCCATGACCGAGCGGGACATGATCGGGTATACGGTCGCCTACGCGCGCGACGAAGCGCCGTTTCCGGTTTACGTCGCATCGACCGTGGCCGCCGTCCTGATCGTTGCGGGCCTCTACAGGGCCAATCCCATCTTGTTTGCACTTGGCTGCGTTGCGGCCGGTTTTGCCTACTACAACTGGCCGCTCGCTGAAGTTGGCCGTCCGCGCATCGGGGCCAACCAATACGGCATCTTCATCGAGGGCTTCGGCATCGTCCAATGGCGGGCCATTGAAGCCATCGATCTGGCGCAGATCGCGGTTCGTGCTGAAACCAAGAACGAACTTCAGGTGAAACTCAAGCAGCCGTTGTCGCGGGCGCTCATCGCGGATTGGCGACAGGTGCCGATATATCGTCGGCTCATGCGGCTTCCCTGGTCGATGACGTACGACAACAAAATCCGCATCGCGCTCGATGCGCTGGAAAAAGAGCCCGACGAAATCCACCGCACGTTCCTGCGCATGTGGAAGCATTTTCGAAGTTGAGCGTTCAGCTTCGGGCGGCGAACCGGTCAAGCAGTGACGTCGGCAGGATGCGCTTGAGGGCAACGGCTGCATGCGTCGGCGTCGTCACATAGTAGCGCCGCCGAGGGGTGTCGCTTTCAAGCGCATGGATCAGCTTGAACACAACCTCAGACGGTTCGAGCTTGAAGCGTTCGGTGCCGCCCGCGTCCATGCTCGCAAGCCGTTGGTGGTAGGTTGCCCTATGCGGGGAATTCTCGATGTCGATCGTGGTGCGAAAGCGGGCGAGCGCCGTTGCCACGAACCGCGTCCGGATTGGGCCGGGCTCGATCAGGCTGATTTTGATCTGTGTGTCGGCGAGTTCCAGCCGCAGGCAATCGGTCAAAGCTTCAAGTGCGAACTTCGATGCGCAATACGCACCGCGATAGGGGGCCGCCATCAAGCCCAGCACGGACGAACATTGCACGATGCGGCCATGGCCTTGAGCGCGCATCGAAGGCAGAATGCGCCGGACGAGTGTGTGGGCTGCAAACAGGTTCACTTCGAACTGTTGGCGCAAGATGTCCGTCGGCAGGTCTTCCACCGCGCCCACCTGCCCGTAGGCACCATTGTTGAAGAGCGCTGAGAGCTTACCGTCCGTCAGTCGAAGCGCTTCGTCCGCGCAGGCTTCGACGCTCGCGTGATCGGACAGCTCGCACGCGATGACTTCAAGGCCCTCTTCGAGCCTCAACCGTTCAATGTCGTCAGCCTTGCGGGCCGTTGCGATAACGCGCCAGCCGCGCGCTTTGAGCGTTTCGGCCGCAGCCAGCCCGATGCCGCTCGAAGCACCCGTGATCAGAATTGAACGCTGAGACATGTTGGGATTGAGCTTTCAGTTGAGTGCAACAATAATCGGGCGCGTGTCAGGGCCGCGACTTGACCGGCAGCATCAAAATGATGCCAGCCATGAGGAACACGAGGATCGATGCCATCCCATAGCGCTGATCGCCTGTTGCTGCCGTGACTGTTGCAACAACCAAGGGTGCGAGGAACGCGGTCGCTTTGCCTGAGAATGCGAACAGCCCAAAATACTGAGTGATCTTGTCGGGTGGGGCAGATCTTGCGAGCAGCGAGCGGCTGGCCGCCTGGACGGGAGCTGACACGACGCCGACCAGGATCGCAAAGCCTAAGAACACCTGCACGCCGATCGATGAAAACGGGCTCGAGCCCGCGACTTTGGCGGCAACGACCTGAGTGTAAAGGACATGCGTCTTGTCGACCGAGAGGATGCCGATCGCGCCCACGATCAAGGCGCATAACGCGCCGATGATGACGGTTTTTGAGCCGAGCCAGTCGTCGAGATAGCCGCCAGCCAAAGCGCCGAGCGCACCGGTGAGCGTGAGCACGATCCCAAAGATGCCAAGTTCCAGCGGTCCCCAGCCGAACACGAACGCGCCGTAGATGCCGCCGAACGTGAAGATCGCAGACAGCCCGTCCGAATAGAGCATGCGCGCGATGAGAAAGAGCAGAATGCTCGGATTGTTGGGCAGCGATTTCAGCGTGTCCCAGAGTTCGCCGGTGGCGCTTTTCTGGTCGTGGCCGGGCTTGGGCAGCGAGGGCTTGTCCGGCACGAACAAAAAGAACGGGATGACGAAGAGGATGAACCACAGGGCAGCCACCGGCCCGACGAGGCGATCGTATTGGCGGGTCGCTGCGTCGAGCTTGATCAGCGGATCAAATCCCAGCAGCGTCTTGCCAGTTTCTGGCACGGCGACGATCAGCCCGACCATCAAAATCAGACTAACGAGCCCGCCGAAATAGCCAGCAGCCCACCCTGCTCCAGACAGGCGCCCGAGTTGCGCATGAGGCACAAGGCTTGGCATCATGGCGTTGGTGAACACTTGCGCATATTCAGCTGCGATCGCCGAGACGATGAAGGCACACAAGACGAGAGCGAGCGTTGCGCCCGATGCGCCCGGCACGGCAAACCACAGGCAACACATGCCAGCGGCGAATAGGGCAGCGAAAAATGCAATCCAGGGCTTGCGACGTCCCCGCCCGTCGGCGAGTGCGCCAAGAAACGGCGAGCCGAGTGCGATGAAGATCCCGGCGACGGCAGCCGCATAGCCCCAGTATTTCTGTCCTTCAGCCGCGTTGCCAACGACGGCGGTTGCAAAATAGGGCGCAAACAAGAACGTGTTGATCAGCGTGTAGAAAGGTTGGGCTGCCCAATCAAAGCCCGCCCACGACACGAGCGCGCGCGTGGGTGCGGCAACGGTTGGGCTTGCATCAGACGGCGCTTGGGCGAGTGGCGGGGCGTTCGACATCGCGACCGTTGTCCTTGTGTCCGTTGGGGATGGGCCGTCGTGCCTGTGGCCACGGGTTGGTCAAGTTTAGTCTTTGATCAACACTGTGTAACCCTCACCTGTAACTCAGCGCGGCAGTATCTGCTCGCGGTCAGCAAAGTCTATGACGCGTGCTGCGATGGCGGCGATGTCGACATCGTCCGTCAGGTCGCTCAGCCGGTCGTCCCACTCGTTCCAATCGCGCTGGAAATGTGCCACGCGCCGGGGCGTCGTGCTGACGAGGTAGGGCTTTGGGAACATGGCAAGTCCTTTGGCGACAGCGTCGGCTTCTTTGTCGAGGCCGAGCGACCTGAGCTCTACGACGACATGGGGGGCATAAGCACCACTGGAGTTGGAAAAAAACTGATGCATGCCGCCATTATTGATTTCACCCATGAAGAGGGCCAGCAGAACGGCAGTTCGGTGCGGTTGAAGCAGGGTAGCCAAGTGGCGTTCGATGGCATCAGGTTCTGCAAAACCGTCGAGCCGGACCAGCAATTGGCGCGCAAGAAAATCAAAGCGGGTGCTGGGATCGAGGGCGTCCCGCCGTTGGTTAAGCTCCGTTATCAGTGTTGGATGCGATGCCACGTAGGCTGTGATGTCGCGTTTCAAATCCGCGTTGGTACCAAAGATGGGTCCGAGCTCTCTGAGCTTAAGATCGACCGGGGTCGGCGGCGCTTGAACGTCCAGGGTGGTCGGCTCGGTTGGATCCAAGAAATGATAGGCAAATGATCTCCCGCGCCGTTTGTTGTCGACGGGGTACGCCGGACCAAACAGCTCGATGGCTTGCTGAAAAACGTCCGCCCGGTGCGTAAAGCCAGCGTGGCGGAGACTGCGCACGATTTCAGGGGCCAGCGCGCCGGTCTGCATCGAAAAAAAGGTGTGCAGCCCGACCCCATTCGGATCGTCGATGTATCCCGTCGAAGCCATCAGTTCGACGAGATAGCGCAGCGTGCGGATCGGTTCTGGATTGATCTCGATGGCTGCGCGGTAGGCGTCGGTTCCATCCACGATCAGCTTCCACGACGGTGGCGTCATCGAAAGATACAAAACCTCCCAAGGCGGAATGACCAGTGTTGGGGTCGATCCTGTCACGGTCGGTTCCTCAGATTGAGCGACGGTCGCAAAGCCAGCTGCACACAGCAATACCGCGGCAATGGCGATCCAGGCTGCAAAACGTCGGATCGCACTCATCATCGGCGCTCCGGGAAAACGCAGACCACTACCTAAGGACAATAAGATGGTTGGGCAGTTCGTTGGTGTTGGCAGAGCCTGGCGGGAAATGTTTGGCCAAGTGAGAGCCGCAGGCTTTGATGGCCGTAACAAAGCCCTGCGCGGCCTTGTCCTCCGACAGGTCGGCGGTCAGCTGGTCGACGATCGTCTGCCATGTTCCGTCCGCCACCTTCGCGTGGATGGCCTTGTCGGCAACGATTTCGGCATAACGCTCGGCGAGTGAGACGAAAATCAATACGCCGGTTCGGCCGTCCGTCGTGTGCAAGTTTTGCACCAGGAACTGTTCCACAGCACGGCGGTGCGCATGCCGCCGTTTGAGGCTCGCTGGTACGAACCACAGACGGTTTCCGCCCGGGAGCAGCAGCGCCACGATGCCCGCAAACACCAGCAGCTGGACCATGTAGATGTATTGCACCGGGTGCCAAGTCAGATAGATCAGCGGCCACGGCACCAGCAGTGCCACAAGGCTCGCGACGAGAAACGGCACATAGAGATAGCTGTCGCTTTGCGTTGCGACGACAGCCAGGATCTCACCACTGGTTTGCTTTTCGGCAGCCGAAATCGCGTTGCTGATGTGCTTTTCTTCTGCCGCTGAAAATAGGCTCATGTCGCTCTCGCTTGTCTCGATCCTGTTCGCATCACCACGGGAGCGACCCTCACCAGTCGCCTGATGCGCCGCCGCCACCAAAGCTTCCGCCGCCGCCCGAAAATCCACCACCGCCACCGCCACCCGAGCCGCCGCTCCATCCCCCCGATCCGCCGGGGAAAACGATGATCCCGCCGTTACGGCTGGCGCGGGCTCGTTCGGCCTGCCACCGTCGGCGCTGGTCAGGTGTCATGTTCTGTACGAGCGCGGCTTGCTGCATCTGCGCGCGGATGATCATGATGACGATCAACAGCCAGATCGCGAAAACGACGTAGCCTGTGATATCAACTGGCGGTGGGGGGCGTTTGGCGCGTTCGGCGAGTTCGGCCTTGTCGCCATCGAGCACGGCCTTGACTTCGGCGACGCCAGCCTTGATGCCACCGGGAAAATCCCCGCGCCGGAACATCGGCAGGATCGTCTGGCGGATGATGGTGCCAGCGCGCCCGTCTGGCAGCAACGGTTCGAGCCTGCGACCGACGTCGATGCGCACTTTCCGCTCGGTCGGGGCGACGAGGATCAGGACGCCGTTATCCTTGCCCTTCTGGCCGATGCCCCATTTGCGGCCGAGGCCGGTGCCATATTCGTCGATCGGGTAACCTTCCAGCGAGCGAACCGTCACAACCACGATCTGGTCGGTCGATTTGGTCTCAAAGGCTGCCAGATCGGCGTCGAGCGCGGCGCGATCGGCTGGCGTCAACAAACCGGCCTGATCGACGACGCGGCCGGTGAGCTCTGGATATGTCGGTTCGGCTGCAGCGACGATGGCCCATAGGCCCACGACGAGGCCAAGACCTGCGCCAGCCAGCTGTCTCAAGCTGGCTGCTCGCCTCGTCCCCGTTGCCGCCGCCATCGCCTGCGTCTCCCGACCGCCCGCCGCCTACTTCTTGTTGAAGTCGACCTTGGGAACTTTCGTCTCTTCGGCCGGGATGTCGAATATCGCGAGGTCCTTGGCGTTGGGGTACATGAAGCGCTTCCACCAAGCTCCCGGGACCGTGTTGATTTCGGTGTTGAACTGCTGGACCTGCTTGATGTAGTCGCGGCGCGCGATCGCAATGCGGTTTTCCGTGCCTGCGATCTCATCCTGCAGCTTGCGGAAGTTTTCGCCCGATTTGATGTCAGGGTAATTCTCGGTCACCGACAGCAACTGGCGGAGCGCGCCGCCAAGCGAATTCTGAGCGTCCTGGAATTTCTTCATCGCGTCCGGGTTTGTCAGAATATCGGCTGGGATTTTGATCTGGGCTTGCGTTGCCTTGGCACGGGCTTCCACAACACCGGTCAGAACCGATTTTTCTTGATCGGCAAAGCCTTTGACGCTTTCGACGAGGTTGGGGATCAGGTCGGCGCGGCGCTTGTATTGGTTGAGGACTTCCGACCAGGCGGCCTTTGCGCTCTGTTCAAAGGTTGGAATGTTGTTGATGCCGCAACCAGCCATGGTGGGCGTCAGTGTGACGACGGCGGCAAGGACCAGGGCGCGGCCAAGGCGGGCGGGCGTTGCGTTGGAAAAGCTGATCATCATGGTCTCACTGTGCGGGTTCAGGTTGGCTGCGTTGGGGTTGGCTGCGTTGGGGTTGGCCGGGTTCAAGGCGCGGGGTGAATTTCGTTGGCGCGATTTCGTCGTCGCGATCATGGGCTCAGGCATCGCAAGGGCAAAGTGCCAACGCGCCTGGACGCTTTAGTCCTTCAGTATCGTGTCTGCAAGGCAACCTCAGGCTGCGGCCGGGTGGGTCTTGGGTAAAGTCTCCATTTACCACGCTGTGAACCCGAGTTACGCGATCCGACCAAAAGCGTTTAGTTTCAGCGCATTCGGAGCTTTTCAGGTGGGAGACGACAACGTGCGTTGGATGACGACAGGTGCCGCCGCAACGGTCGGTTTGATCATGCTAGTTGGCGCTGGGCCAGCGCTTGCGTTTGGCGGTTGCGCAGAGCGAACGGCGACCTGCTACGAAAAAGTCCGCAGCGCCGACGTCTACGCGACGGTCGCAAGGCCCGTCGTCGTGGCACCCGCGCGGCGCGACGTTGTCCATACGCCCGCAGTCATCGAGCCGCGACCCTATCGCGTCGAAGTCTCGCCGCAGCGTGTCCGCGCCGAACACGTACCAGCAGCCTACGGCACGGTCGTCAAACGGTCTTTGGTTGCCCCGGCGCAGGTTCGTTACGACCATGTGCCAGCCGTCGTCCGCCGCGTGCATGAAACCGTTGTCGTCCAGCCTGCAGGCGAGCGCTGGGAACGGACCATCGGCCCACACGGCCAAGAGCGTATGTGCAGGGTCGTCGTCGCAGCCGTGACGCGCACGATCGCTCGCGACGTTGTCGTCCAGCCGGCACAGCGGATTGCTGTCACCCAGCCAGCCGTCTACCGCGACGTCGCCGTTCCGGTTTTGCTGGCCCCGGCCCGGACGCGCCACGTGGTCGAGCCCGCCGTCTATGCCGTCGAACATCGCCCGGTGGTTTTGAAGCCCGCCAGCGTCCGCGTCACTGAGCATCCCCCTGTCATCGGCGTCGCCCACGAGCGCGTGTTGGTCCAAAGCGGCGCGACGAGCTGGCAGCGCGTCGACGGCCACGGCTGGTAAGCGCGACGCCGCGAACCTGAACACGATTTGCCTCGTGCGAGCGGCATCGCGCTGCAACAAGCTCGTTGCGCCTTCGAAGGCTTGTGGTCTAATTGCCGTGAACTGCGAGGGTTGCCGTGAGATCGCTCTCACGGCTGCCACACTCGCACGTCAAGTATTTGACGGCGGATTATCGCACATCGCGCGAGTGGGGACGTTCGGGATGGTCGGTTTCGGCCAGAAAGAACACGCGGGTGCAGACGAGCGTAAATGACGGGGGTGCACCATGCTGAATGCCATCGCGGTCATGAATACGAAGGGCGGGGTGGGCAAATCCACGCTTGTCCTCGCCCTTGCCGAAACCCTGTCGGTGTTCCACGGCAAGAACGTCCTCGTGATCGACGGCGATGCGCAATCGAGCGTGTCGAGCATGCTCATGACGGTCGCAAATCTGCACAAGCTGCAGAGCCAGGGTCTGACGATGGTCGATTT
>JBBRKD010000043.1:0-8369 GCA_038218255.1 Hyphomicrobiales bacterium
CGCCCGATATCGACGCCCCGGAACGTGGGTCTGGCTACATCGTCATCGCCATGGGCAAATACGGGGCCTTCGAACTCAACTACTCAAGCGACATCGATCTCATCGTCTTCTACGACGCTGAACTCTCGCACCTGTCGCCCGGCCTCGAATTGCCCGACTTTCTCGTGCGTCTGACCCGCGATCTCGTGCGGCTCATCCAGGAGCGCACGGCGGACGGTTATGTGTTTCGCTGCGACTTGCGGCTGCGACCCGATGCCGGTGCGACGCAGATTGCACTCTCGACGGACGCAGCGCTGCATTATTACGAGACGGTTGGCCAGAACTGGGAACGCGCCGCGCTCATCAAAGCCCGTCCGGTGGGCGGCGACATCGCGTGCGGTACGGCTTTCCTCGACGAACTCGCCCCGTTCATCTGGCGCCGCTATCTCGATTTTGCAGCCATCGCCGACGTGCACGCCATGAAGCGTCAGATCCATGCCCATCGCGGCTTTGGCACCATCGGTGTGGCTGGTCACGATGTGAAGCTTGGGCCAGGCGGCATCCGGGAGATCGAATTCTTCGCCCAGACCCAACAGCTGATCGCAGGCGGTCGCCAAAGGCTGCTCAGATCGCCCGAAACACTGACAGCACTCGACGGACTGGTGGCGCACGGTTGGATTTCAGGTTTGGTCGCCAGCGATCTGGCCCAAGCGTATCGATTCCTGCGCACGGTCGAGCACCGGGCGCAGATGCTAACCGACGAGCAGACGCATACCGTGCCGAGCGAGCCAGATGCGCTTGCCCGCTTCGCGAGCTTTTGCGGGTTTGAGACGGTGGCCCAGTTTTCGGCTGCCTTGCTCGACGTGCTGACCACAGTCCAGCAACACTACGCGCGCCTGTTCGAAGCAGCGCCCCAGCTCACCTCGGGGACTGCCAACATGGTGTTTGCTGGTAAGGCCGACGATCCAGAAACGCTCGAGGCGCTTTCGGCGATGGGCTTTTCCCAGCCGAGCCAAGTCGTTGCGACCGTGCGAAGTTGGCATCACGGCCGCTATCGAGCCATGCGGTCACAGCGATCGCGCGAGCGGCTGACAGACGTGCAGGCTCGGTTGATCGAGGCGTTGGGACAAACAGCAGACCCTAATCAAGCTCTCGCCAACTTCGATCGCTTCCTGGCCGATTTGCCCTCTGGCCTTCAACTCTTTGCGCTACTGACAACGAAGCCTGGCCTGTTGCAATTGCTCGCCGACATCATGGGATCAGCGCCGCGACTGGCCCGCATTCTCTCGCGCCGTCGTCGGCTGTTCGATGCCGTCCTCGACCCCGCAGCCTTTGGTCCGCTGCCGAGCCGCACCGATTTCGACCGCCGCCTGAGCGAGGCCATGCCGTCCGACGCCGATTTCGAAACCGTTCTGGACGCGGCCCGCATCGTATGTGGCGAGCAGGCGTTCCTGATCGGGGTTCGCATTTTGGCTGGCACCATCACGCCAGACGACGCCGGTGAGGCCTATGCAGCGCTTGCCGACAGCGTGATCATGCTGCTGCACCTGCGCATTGAAAGTGACCTCGCAGCAATCCACGGCCGGGTTCCTGGCGGTGATGCCGTCGTCGTCGGCATGGGAAAGCTCGGCGGTTGCGAGATGACGGCGACGTCCGATCTCGACCTGATCGTGATTTACGATGCGCCAGACGCAGCCCTCGGGGGCGCTCCGGTGTCGGATGGCGCAAAGCCGCTGCCAGCCCCCGTCTACTACGCCCGTCTGACGCAGCGGCTCGTGGCAGCGCTGTCGGCCCCAACCACGGAAGGCACGCTGTATCAGGTCGATCTGCGTCTCAGGCCGTCTGGCCAAAAGGGTCCCCTCGCGACATCCTTGTCGGCGTTCATCGCCTATCAGCAGGCCGACGCTTGGACCTGGGAACACATGGCGCTGACACGGGCGCGGGTCATCAGCGGGCGACCAGACCTACGCGCGCGCGTCGAGACCGCAATTCGTGAGGTTCTGCGCCGCCCGCGCGACCCTGGAAAACTGGCGACCGACGTTCGCGATATGCGCGCGCTGATGGCCAAGGAGCGTGGGACGGCGGATATCTGGGACTTGAAATTTGTCCGCGGCGGCTTCGTCGACGTCGAGTTCATCGCGCAGTATCTGCAACTTCTGACGGCGCACGATCACAAGCGCGTGCTCGATCCCAACACGCGGATCGCGCTGTTTAAGCTCGCCGATGCCCAAGCGCTCAGCCCAGAGGATGCGCGCACGCTCTGCGGTGCGGTCGGGCTCTATTCAAACCTCGCCGGACTGCAGCGTCTGATGTCGGACGGGCCATTTGAGTCTCGGTCGGCTCCGCGCGGCCTTCAGGACCGGCTGGCGAAACTCGCAGGCCAGCCGGACTTGGCGGCCCTCGAAACGGAGCTGCGCCACCTCCTCCCCCGGATACACGACCTGTTCGACCGCCTTGTTGCCGCCGCCTGACCGGTTCGCGACGGAACTGCGCGTCCAACCCGTTCAAGGCTAGACAGATCCGGGAGAACTGCGCACACCATGGCCCGCACGACGAACCATCCGTTCCAACGATGCAAAGGTTGAACGCCAGCGTGGCAGCCAAACCGGTCGAGCAAACGGGCGGCATGCCGGCAGATGGCGTGGACGGGCCGCACGATGCCAGCTTGCTAGCCCTCGTGGCCCGTGGAGACGTGGTGGCGTTCCAAGTGCTGGTCGGCCGACATCTGCCAGCGATGCTTGCCGTTGCCCGGCGCATGTTGCGTGACGACGCGGAGGCTGAGGACGTGGCGCAGGAGGCGATGCTTCGGTTGTGGAAGTCGAGCACGCGGCTCGACGTGTCGGTCCATGGTTCAAGGCCGTGGCTGCGCCGCGTCGTGTCCAACCTGTGCATCGACCGCGTGCGTGCCGGACGCCATACGACGGTGGTCGACGAGGTTCCGGAGATGCCCGTCGCCGCCGATCAGGAAGCAAACCTTGAACGGCAGCAATCATCGATCCGGGTCGACGCAGCCCTCAAAGCATTGCCCGAGCGGCAACGGTTGGCTCTCGTCCTCTTTCACTACGAAGGCATGAGCCAGATCGAGATCGGCGAGACGATGAACATTTCCGACGAAGCTGTTGAATCCCTGTTGTCGCGCGCGCGGCGCACGTTGAAAGCAGCGCTCGCATCAGAATGGCGTGAACTCCTAACCACACCAAACGACTGACGCCGCGTCCGCACGCAACCCTATGCACCATCACTGAAAACCTTGTTTCGAGATCTGCCCATGACCCAAGCCCCCCACTTCCAGGACCCCCAACAGGTGCTTCGCCATCTGCTGGATGTCTATGGTGCCGATCGAAGCCGGTGGCCGGCCGCCGAGCGCCTCCAGCTCGCGAGCTTCATCGCGTCCGATCCCCGGGCGCGCGTCGAACTGGCTGAGGCTGCAGCGCTCGACGCGGTTCTTGACCGTGCCCCGAGCGTTAGTGCGGCGCGCGAGCCGGTGCTGCTGGCCCGCATCGCGCGCGCCGTCAGCGCCGACGGCGTGCCGCGTCCGCAGCCGATTGCGATGCCAACGGCCGTTCAGTCGGTTAAGGCGCGAAAGGTTTGGTTGCTCCCGGCAACGGCCTTGATGGCCGCTTGCCTCATGCTCGGCATCGTCTCGGGGTCCAGCACACTGTTTTCGCCGGTCGTCGATGCCGTCGCGGACGTGATGGGGCTCGGTACGGGTGATTCCGAAATTGTCTCAGCGTCTGACGTTCTGCACGGAAGCGAGGAGGCCCTGTGACACCCACGCCATTGCCCACCCCCACCCCTGCCGCGCCGAAGCGACGTTGGCTGCTGATCACGTCGCTTGCGCTCAATATGCTGTTTGTTGGCACGATTGGCGGCGCGGTTTTTGCGCGCCACCGCATGGCGACTCCCGATATGTTTGGAATGTCGAAAGGGGGCGGCGAACCCGGCATGAGGGCCTTTTTCCGCAGTCTCCCGCAAGACCGGCGGCCCACCTTCCGCCCATTCGTCGAGCAGGTGCGAATGACCGTTCGCCCATTGCGGCAGTCAATGCAGCGAGCGAGGGAAGCCGCGAGGCTCGCGCTCGTCGCAGAACCATTCGATCGCGCGCGTTTTGAGACGGCGACAAATGAACTTCTCGGGGCGGAGGCCGCAACGCGTCGCGCGATGGGGTCAATCCTTGCCTCCGCACTGACCGCAATGACGCCGCAGGAGCGGCTGCAATTCCATACCTTCCGCCAGAAATCTGGTTCCCGTGGCGTGCCACCGCCAGTTGATGACGATGCGGCCCCTGTCCCACCGACACCCGCCCAGTCCCCGAACCAGCCACCGGCGGTCGCACCGACGACACCAGCACCGACACCGCGCTAGACGTTGTCCGCGCGAGATCAAATCGCGAGGCGACGCTAACCTATTGTTTTATTGTGCTTCTTACCGGTTAATTGCGTCTCATTCTTCTGAGACGAGCTCTAGCGTTGCCCGCAGCCAGTGTCGGGATTGGCGAAGAAGTCAGGCTGCACGGCAAGATCGAGCACGGTCGATGCCACCCACAGCCGTGTCAGCGGATGCTCGCTCACGATCAGCGAGGATCCTTCGTGTTCCAATAGCGTTATGGCAATGCACAGCGCGAGTGAGGGAACGAGAACTCGGGGCTTCTGCTCGCATGTGACCGCGACGTTCACGTACACTGTGTCACCGTTGGCCCGGCCACGGACTTCGATCATTGCCCCAGCTTCCGCCCGGCTCATGGCCTCGAGCATCAGGTTCATCAGGATCTGGCGGTGGGCGAGGCGATCACCTGCGATGTCGAGTGTCTCAGCCATGGCAACATCGATTCCGATCCCGCGCCGGGTCGCATGCGGTTCCAGCGTGGCCCAGGTATCGCGGGCCAGCGTTGCGAGGTTTGAAACATGAGGGCGCTGCATGGCGGACGGCGTGGCGAGCAGACTGCTTAAGGCCAGCGTGTCTTCGGCTGATTTCAGCAAGGCTTCACCACTCTGGCGAATGTGGGCTGCGTAGTCGCAATAGCGGGGGTTCCCCAGCGGACCGAACAGTTCGCGCTCCATGAGATCGGCAAACCCGATCACTGCATTTAAGGGGGTGCGGAGTTCGTGATTGATGCGCGCCATCAGGTCAGCCCAGGTCTGGCTTTCTTCGTTCAGGGCAGGGTGTGCCGTCGGAACGGGTGTCGCCTGGATCAAGCTAGGGGCGACGACGGGAGCCGGCACAGCAAGATGCGACCGCGCGACATTTTCAATTTCGCGACGCTGGAGGGTGAAGAGCGCCGTGACGCTCAGCAGGCTCGTCGACAGGCACGCAGCGATCGCGAGATCCAGATTTCCCTGCGCAGCAAGCAGTCCAAACTCGACGATCTGAAGCGCAACGAAGAGAGCAAGGCAAACTTCTGCTCGATCGAAGCGAAGATCGCTGGACACTGCCAGGGTTGCCGATCGGCTGTCTGACCCCATTCGGGCAAGCAAATCCTTCGACCAGCGGACGCGTGTCCCAGCCATCGTTTTCCCCCGCCAACCGTGTGTCTGAGTTGCCCGCGCCCTATGTCGTTTCGGCCATTGCTGACCCTGACGACAGGTACAAGTTCGCCCGCGAAGGGTTGATTCGTCGAGAGAGTTTAAAGGTGGCCTTTGCAAGGCGTCGAAGCGTTGCCGCAAAGACTCACACGACGTCCGCAGTGCACCCGCCCTCAATCGTCCCGCATCTTCGAGATCACTTCAAATACGTCGCGCGACAATCCAGGCGCCGACGCCACTCGATCAATCGCCTTGCGTGCAGCCATCCGACGGACCGGCTCCAATCCGCGCCAGCTGCGTAGGCTCGACGCCAATCGAGACGCCACTTGGGGATTGAACCCATCGATCACCAGGACCTGATCGGCGACAAATTCGTAACCTGCCCCGTCCGGCCGATGAAAATTGAGCGGGTTTGCGGTTGCGAACGTTGCGATAAGCGCGCGGACTTTATTCGGTGTCGTAATCTTGAACAGCGGATGGCTCAGGAGTTTGGTCACGTCTTTAAGAGCGCTCGCGCGGCTGGATTGGGCCTGAGCAGAAAACCAGATGTCGATCACGAGGTCGTCAGCTTGCCACCGGTCGCGAAAGTGATCAAACGCTTTCGCACTGACGTCTGGCGTCTCATGGGCCAGAAGAGCCAAAGCGTGGGCCTGATCGGTCATCGTGCGCGCTGCGAAATAATGCTCCGCGATCCGTTTCTTATCCCCCGGTAGGCCGCGGGCCGACAGGAGGGTCAGAAGCGTAGTTCGCAGCGCGCGATGGCCGGCGCTCTTTGCGTCGGGCGAAAACGGTCCCGACGGGCGCAAGGATCGATAGCTCTTTTCGATATCCAAACCAAGGTGAGTTGCGACCCGCCGAGAGAGGACGCGGTGGGCGCGCATGGCCAGCGCCGGATCGACGTCGACGCCAGCTTCGCGCATCAGGTCCAAAACAGATGGCAGCCTCAGCAACTCGGCACGATAAGCGGGATCGAGGGACGTGTTGGCAAGAGCCCGGGCAAGTGTTGCGGCATAGGGCGTTCCTCGCGTCGAACGTTTGCCCGATTTCAGCGCACGATAGATGTGGAGCAGGGTTCGCATACCCAACAGTTGGCTCGCCTGCCAGCGGTTGAAGAGATCGCTGTCGTGGACGGCGAGAAACGCTAAGTCGCCATCGGAATGATCAACCGTCAAGTTCACGGGGGCGGAAAAACCCCGCAGCATCGATACGATCGGTCGCTCGGGCACGCCTGTGAACGTGTAACTTGCGCGTGCTTGATCGAGCACGATCACGTCGCCCGACAATTTCGTACCGTCAGCTGCCCGCAAAGGCTGATCGCGACCCGTCGGATCGACCAGTCCAATCCTGACCGGGATCGTCAGCGGGGCGGCGGCTTTCTGAGTTGCGCGTGGTAACCCGGGCGCGATCTGCGCGAGCGTGATCGTCAAAGTTGCGCGTTTTGGGTCATGCACAATCTGGCAATCGAGCCCGGGCGTTCCCGGCTGGCTATACCAGCGCTGGAATTGAGCAAGGCTTTGCCCGGAGCATTTCTCGAAACAAGCAAGAAAATCTTCGATCGTCGCCGCCATCCCGTCGTGGCGATGGAAATAGAGATCCATCCCGCGTTGGAATGTCTCAGCGCCAAGCAACGTGTGCAGCATGCGAACGAGTTCCGCGCCTTTTTCATACACGGTTGCTGTATAAAAATTGTTGATCTCGATATAGCTCTCCGGGCGCACCGCATGGGCCAAGGGGCCTGCGTCTTCGGGAAACTGCAGGGCTTTCAATTGCCGGACATCGGCAATGCGCTGGACGGTCGCTGAGCGTTCGTCGCTTGAAAACTCCTGGTCGCGATAAACGGTCAGTCCTTCTTTCAAGCACAGTTGGAACCAGTCGCGGCAGGTGATGCGATTGCCGGTCCAGTTGTGGAAGTATTCGTGCGCAACAACGCTTTCGATCGCCTCGAACTGGGCATCGGTTGCGCTTTCGGCTGATGCCAACACCAACCTGTCGTTGAAGATGTTGAGACCCTTGTTCTCCATCGCGCCCATATTGAAGTCCGACACAGCAACGATGTTGAACTGCGAGAGATCATATTCGCGGCCAAATCGCGTTTCGTCCCACCGCATGGCGCGCTTCAACGCGTCCATCGCCCAGGCAGCGCGCGGTTCCTTGCCGTGCTCGACATAGATCCGCAGATCGACCTTGCGACCCGACATCGTTGTGAAATCGGACGCGATCGAGCCGAGGTCGCCAGCGACCACGGCAAAAAGGTATGAGGGTTTGGGGTGGGGGTCGTGCCAGATCGCGTAGTGGCGTCCTGCGCCGAGCGTTCCGCGTTCGACCTGATTGCCGTTGGCGAGCAGAACGGGTGCGGCCTCGACGTCGGCTTCGAGGCGGACGGTATAGATCGCCAATACATCCGGCCGGTCGAGCATATATGTGATCCGGCGAAAGCCCTCCGCCTCGCATTGGGTGCAGAAAATCCCCTTCGACCGATAAAGACCCTGCAGCGCCTTGTTGCTGTCTGGGTCGACGAGGGTCACGGCTTCAAAAACAATGGTTCGATCGGGCAGCGCGTTCAACGTCACGCCGCTGGTTGTTTTCGTCCACGAGCCCGGCGTCATGAGACGTCCGTCCAGGCTCAGGCTTTCCACGTCAAACAGCTCTCCATCGAGCTTGAGTTCGCTCGTTGGTGAAACGGCGGCCGGATTTGGCGTGATGCGCAGCTTTGAGCGCACCCGCGTGCGGGAGGCATCGAGCACGATATCCAAATGGACCGTTTCCACGAGATGGGACGGTGGCCGGTAGTCTTTGAGGTGGATGGTGCGCGGGCGGGGCTGCTTCATGGGCTAAGACGGGCCATTGATCGGGGTTGAAACCCGCGTG
>JBBRKD010000044.1:0-8196 GCA_038218255.1 Hyphomicrobiales bacterium
GAAGTCATTTTTTCCGTCTTCGGCATCCGCGAAGTACTACTCTACGCCCAGCTGGGTGCGCACGAACAGTCCAAGGACCCGCTGTTGTGCTTTGCCGAAGACTTCGCCCGCATGCGGTCGCGCTCACTCGACCACGCGCGCGAGCTTTGCGCCTGGACCGACGTGCTGTTTGCCGACGCTGCCCTTACCGAAACGCCCGACGAGTGTCGCCTGCGCCACGCGGCCTGCCTGATGTCGGACATTGGCTGGCGGGCGCATCCCGATTACCGCGGCGAACAGAGCCTGAATGTGCTGGCCCACGCGTCTCTTGGCGGGATTGATCACCAGGGCCGCATTTTCCTCGCGCTTTCGGTTTATTATCGTCACGCAGGGCCCGGCGAAGTCGGCGACCAGCTTTCGGAGCGCCTGCGGTCTTTCGTCAAGGGCCGCGCCCACAAGCGCGCCCGGATCGTGGGGGCTGCGATCCGCACCGCACACATGCTATCTGTTGGCTTTGCTGGCGTGATCGACGAGACGCCGTTGTCGTTGGAGCGAGGGCAACTGGTGCTCACCCTGCCGCCAGCCTACGCTGACCTTGATGGTGAGCGGTTACGGCGGCGGCTCGACCAACTGGCGCAACTGCTCGATCGCTCGGCCGTGATTGCGTTTTCTACGTAATGATCGGGCTATGATGATCGGGCGATATTGGACGGGAACCGACGAGAGCCATGGCTGACGATCCCTACAGCGTCCTCGGCGTTCCGCGCGCGGCATCCGACGACGAGATCCGCAAGGCCTATCGCAAGCTCGCCAAGGAACTGCATCCCGACGTGAACCCTGGCAAGGGAGCCGATGAGCGCTTCAAGCGCGTATCAGCCGCAAACGACATCCTGTCAGACTCCACCAAGCGTCGTCAGTACGACAGCGGCCAGATCGACGCCAACGGGGAGCCTGCCCACGGCATGCGCGGCGCGCGGCCCGGACGCACCAACCAGACCGGCGCGCGCGGCTTTGACGAGTTCGCGTTCTCCGACGTCTTCACCGACATCTTCGGCGCCGAGCGTGGCACACGGACGGCATCGCGCGGTCCCGACGTGCGCTACAGCCTGGATGTCGATTTTCTGGAAAGCGTCGCGGGCGCCAAGAAGCGCGTAACGCTGCCCGACGGCGGCATCCTCGATCTCACCGTACCTGAAGGTGTCCAGGATGGTCAGGTGCTGCGCTTGAAGGGCAAAGGCGGCGCTGGACCCGAGCGCGGCGATGCACTCGTAGAGGTGAAGGTGCGCGCGCACGCACTCTTCAAGCGGGTCGGCGACGACATAACGTTCGAGGTTCCAGTGACGCTCGACGAAGCGGTGCTGGGCGGCCGGATTGAGGTTGCGACCGTTCAGGGCCGCGTTCAGCTGACGCTGCCAAAGGGGACCGGCTCAGGCCAGGTGTTCCGCCTCAAAGGCAAGGGCGTCCGCAATGCGTCGAGCGGGGTTACAGGCGACAGCCTCGCCACCATCCGCATCGTGATGCCGCCCGACATCGACGACAGCCTGTCCTATTTCTTCTCGGAATGGCGTCAAAAGCACGCCTACGACGCAGGGCGGTCGTGATCGCCTGACCCCGCCGCTAAGCCCGCTGCCAGTCTTTCCACAATCTTGAACAGGCGGGCGATGTCTTGCGGGCGCGACAATCGATGGTCGCCGTCGGCGATCTCTTCGAGCACCACATGCCGTCCGGGCAGAAGCTCGAGCAAGCGGCGCGTGTGGGCAGGCGGCACAGCGTCATCCAGCAGCCCTTGCAAGATATGCACAGGGCAACCCGGATCTGAGGGATGCCCCTTGAGGCAATGCCCGCGCCCTTCTTCGATGAGACCACGGGTGATCTTGTAGGGTTCGCCATACTCGGACGGGCGCAGATAGTGTCCTTCCGCCATGAGGGCCGCTTGCTGAGTAGGCGTGAACGCACGCCACATCAGTTCTTCCGTCATGTCCCAGGCCGGCGCGATCAGCACCATGGCCCCGATCCGGCGCGCCGCATCCGGTCGGGTCGCCATCAACAGGCGCTGCATCAGCAGCGCGATGTAGCCCCCCATACTCGACCCGATGACGACCTGCGGCCCGGTGGTGGCGACAAACACTGCCGCTGCCTCGGCGAGCCATCCGCCGATGGTCCCGTCTTCGAACTGGCCGCCCGATTGCCCGTGCCCGGAATAGTCAAAGCGCGTACAGCCAAACCGGCCGTCGGCAAAGGCTGCGAGTGCGGCCGCCTTCGTGCTGTCCATGTCGGATTTGAAACCCGGCAACCAGAACAACCCAACGCCGCCTGCAAGCGGGGAGGGCGTTGCGCGCATCGCGATCGATCGACCCGCGACGTCGAGGAATTGCACAGCTGTCTGACCCATCGTAGGACTGCCTCTCGTAACCGCGATGTGCGTAAACGTCGCGTCCCATCGGCAATCCGCGCGATGCCGCCATCTGCCGTTGGAGCGCCCGCGTGGCTACCACCCGTCCGACACGAACCCGTCCAACCATACTGCAGATTATACCAACGCTGGATACGGGCGGCGCGGAACTGTCGACGGTCGAGATCGCAACGGCCATCATCGCAGCTGGGGGACGCGCACTTGTCGTAACAGCAGGCGGCAGGCTTGCGGCCCGCATTCTCGATGCGGGTGGCGAAATCATCCCCTTGCATGCCGCCAGCAAGAACCCGGCGCGGATGCTATCAAACGTCCAGTCCCTGGCTGCCATCGTCCGCCGCCAATCCGTGGACCTGTTGCATGCCCGCTCGCGCGCGCCAGCCTGGAGCACGCTTGCGGCAGCCCGTGCCACCCAACGGCCGTTCGTCACCACATATCACGGCGCATACGCTGAAAAAGGTCCGCTCAAACGGGCGTATAATTCGGTGATGGCGCGAGGCGATCTCGTGATTGCCAATTCGAATTACACCGCAGCTTTAGTGCGCACACGCTATGGGACGCCGCTTGAGAAACTGCGAGTAATCCATCGCGGCGTCGATCCTCTCGTTTTCGAGCGCACAACCATCGGCCCCGAACGCCCAGCTCGGTTCCTGGCAGCCCTCGATATCCCGCCTGGCCGCCCCGTTATTCTTCAGGCTGCCCGTCTCACACGTTGGAAGGGCCAACTCGTGACGCTGGCGGCCCTTGCCCGTCTCGATCCGGCGACCGACTGGGTTTGCGTCTTTGCCGGTGACGACCAGGGCCGCACGGGCTACCGCGCCGAACTCGAGCGCACCGCCGCCGATCTCGGGCTTGTGTCGAGAGTTCGCTTCGCAGGCCACGTCGACGACATGGCGGCAGCGTTCGCAGGCGCTGCCGTCACCGTGATTGCTTCCTCCGACCCCGAAGCGTTCGGACGCACCTCGATCGAGGCCCAGATGGTCGGCTGCCCGGTCATCGCAACCGACATCGGCGCGCCGCCCGAAACCGTCCGTGCCGCCCCGCGCTCAGCATCAGACGACATCACGGGATGGCTCGTTCCGCCCGCCGATCCCGACGCACTCGCATCCGCTCTGAGAGCTGCATTGGCCTTGCCACCGGCAATCCGTGCGTCGCTCGCGGTCCGCGCGCAGGCGCATGCCTCCTCAGCCTTCTCACTCGACGCGATGAAACGGGCGACGCTTGCCGTCTATGACGAACTGCTCAAAACCGACCTCGCGGCCGCCTTTGACCGCCGTTTCCGATAAAAACGGGTTGCATCAGCCCCGATCTGCTTGACTTTGCGGGGCATTCTTCCCCATCATTGGTGGATCGTCGCGTTGCGGAGGTGGGCTTGTCCCGCAGCCGCTCGTTTTGTTTTATTGATCTGAACCCAAAATTGAAGCCACCGAGGGAGACCCCAAATCCGCAAACCTATGCGAGCCGCGCCAGAGCGCGAACCATCCGGCCCCAAGATCAACGATCAGATCCGGGCCCGCGAAGTGCGACTGATCGACGAGACCGGCCAAAATGTCGGCGTCGTCGCCCGCTTCGACGCCCAGGAAAAGGCCAACGCCGCAGGCCTCGATCTCGTTGAAATCTCACCCGACGCCGAACCGCCGGTATGCAAGATCCTCGATTACGGCAAGTACAAATATCAGGAACAGAAAAAGGCGGCCGAAGCCCGCAAGTCGCAAAAGATCGTCGAGATCAAAGAAATCAAGATGCGCCCCTCGATCGATGATCACGACTACGACGTGAAGATCAAGGCCATGCGGCGCTTCTTTGAAGAAGGCGACAAGGTCAAGGTCACGCTGCGCTTTCGCGGCCGCGAAATGGCCCACATGCAGCTGGGTATGCAAGTGCTCCAGCGCGTGAAGGGCGAACTCGGCGATACCGTCAAAGTCGAGAGCGAGCCGCGGCTGGAAGGTCGCCAAATGGTGATGGTGCTCGCCCCGAAATAGGGCTTGCCGCAGCGCGGTGCCGTGCAATTGGACGCAGGCGTGACGGGACCAACGTCACGCCCGCGCGGATGATCCTAGCATCGCACGCGCGCGCTCTAAATCATCGGGTGTATCGACGCCGAGCGGCACCGTCGTCACGACCGCCGCGTCGATCCGCATCCCAGCTTCCAGCGCACGCAACTGTTCGAGCTTCTCTCGCAGTTCCAAAGGCGAAGGCTGTAGGCCGACGAAGCGCTCAAGCGCTGCCCGTCGGTAAGCATAGATGCCGATGTGATGGTATAATGGGCCGTCGCCATAAGGGGCAGTCGCCCGAGTAAAATAGAGCGCGCGCAGGATCTGACCACCAGCGAGCGGCGTGCCCACGACCTTCACAACGTTTGGATTGGTCCGCTCCGCGTCATGCGTGATCACGGCTGCGAGCGTTGCGATGTCGGTTGCGGGCTCGGTGAGTGGCGCGAGGCAGGCCGTGACCAGATGGGGTTCCAGCGTTGGCAGGTCGCCCTGGAGGTTAACGATCACGCCAAACCGTCCATCGCGATCCAGCGCGCGCACGGCCTCGTCGATCCGGTCAGACCCGGTCTGATGGTCCGCGCGCGTCATCACCGCTTCGCCGCCAGCAGCAATCACCGCGCGCGCAATCTCATCTGAATCGGTCGCAACCACCACCCGCCCAGCGCCCGACGCCATGGCGCGACGCCAGACATGCACGATCATTGGCTCACCTGCGATGTCGGCCAAGGGCTTCCCCGGGAGCCGAGTTGCCTGCATGCGGGCGGGAATAAGGATCAGGGCCTGCATGGTGTTTGTGACTTCCGGTGATGGACCGTGTAACTGGTGACAATTGGTCTCGCCACCAGATGCCTAAATCGGCACCTGCGCCCGTTGCAAGGGCGAGCGGACAACTTATACATCCGCTATGATCTTGCGCGCCCAAATGGGATCGCGCCCGCAATCAGGCCCGCAATCAGGATCGACCATGGATTCGTTCGAACTCTCCAAAATCGCTGGCGGCATCTTATGCGCGATGCTGGCTATCGTCCTGCCCAAGACACTGATCGAACTGCGCGCCGAGCAAGCCGCACACGGCGGCCACAGCGAAGCGGCAGGTTACACGCTACCCATGCCAACGGCAGCGAAGTCGGCAGCCGGGAAGCCTGGCGGCACAGCGCCGGTCGCACTCGCAGGATTGCCAGCCGCAGGCGCAACCGCAAGCGCAGGTAGCATTTTTGATACGGTCAAGCCGATGTTGGTCGCGGCCAAGCCCGAAGGCGGGGCAGCGACCTTCAAAGCCTGCGCGGCCTGCCACTCTGGCGACAAGGGCGGCGCCAACAAGGTCGGCCCCGCGCTGTGGAACCTCGTTGGCCGCAAAGTCGGCAGCATGGACGGGTTTGCGTACTCGGAAGCCTTGAAGGGCAAGGGCGGCGAGTGGGGCTACGAACAACTCGCTGGCTTCTTGAACAACCCCAAGGCCTACGCCGCTGGCACCAAAATGGCCTACGCTGGCATCACCGACCCCGAAAAGCTCGCCGACCTCCTCGCTTTCCTGGGCACGATGTCGGATGCTCCCGTCCCGATGCCGAAGTGAGCCCGTCAACGCCCACAAAATGACGGCGAGTTAACTCGCGCTTTCCCTGAACTTTTGCGACCCTGCTCGGTAGAATCCGTGTGGGGTCGTCTTATATCTGGCCGCTGTTCCAAGGAGAACGATTGTGTTGATGGCTCTGACCAGATTGCTGGCACTGACAGCCGTTGCAGCCCTCGCAGCCCCTGCGGCCCACGCGGCCGATCCCGTTCGACGTCACGCCCAGTCGCTCGTCAACGCCATGAAATACGGGCCAGACTTCAAGCATTTCGAGTGGGTGAACCCCGATGCACCCAAAGGCGGTGTCATCCGCCAATATGTCGCTGGTTCGTTCGACAGCTTGAATAACTTTACCCGCGAAGGAAAGCCCGCTGTCGGTCTCGGTCACATCTACGATCAGCTCTTTGAATCGAGCCCCGATGAGCCCAGCACGCAATATGGCGTGATTGCGGAATGGGTGAGCTATCCCGACGACTTTTCGTCGGTGACGTTCGGCTTGCGACAGACCGCACGCTTTCATGATGGGGAACCGATCAAACCCGAGGATGTGATTTTTTCAATGGAGGCGCAGAAAGCCTCAAATCCACAGGCCGCGTTCTATTACTTGAACGTTGTGTCTGGTGAGAAGACGGGCGAACGCGAGGTGACGTTTAAGTTCAATTCCGTCGGCAACCGCGAGCTCCCGTTCATCGTCGGTCAACTGACGGTGCTGCCCAAACACTACTGGACCGGCAAGAATGCCGAGGGCACGCCCCGCGATCTCAAAAAATCCACGGTCGAAATTCCGCTGGGCTCAGGTCCTTACAAAATCGCCTCCGTCGACCCGACGCGCGGCATCACGTACGAGCGCGTTCCAGAGTATTGGGCAAAGGATTTGCCAGCCAACGTCGGTCAGAATAATTTCGGCGAACTGCGTTACACCTATTTCCGCGACCGCACGCCCGCATTCGAGGCTTTTAAATCGGGACAGCTGGATATCTGGCAGGAAGCTTCAGCGTCTGGGTGGGCGACGCAATACGAATTCGACGCCGCGAAAAAAGGACTGGTCAAGAAGGAATCTCTTCCCATCAAGCGCGTGGCGCCGATGCAGGTTTTCGCGTTCAATACGCGGCGCCCCAAATTCCAAGACGTGCGTGTTCGCAAGGCCTTCAACCTTGTCTATAACTTCGAAGAGGCGAACAAGAAGCTATTCTTTGAGAGCTATATCCGCACGGAGAGCTATTTCGACAATTCCGAATTAAAGGCCGCAGGCTTGCCCCAGGGGCGCGAGCTTGAACTCCTCAACGAGATCAAAGCCGACCTGCCGCCCGAACTGTTCACGGTCGAGTGGAAGAACGCCGTCAACACGCCCGAAAACCGGCGCAAGAACATGGGCGAAGCGGCGGGCTTGTTTGCGGCTGCCGGATGGACGCCAAAAAATGGTGCACTGGTCAACGCGGCAGGCGAAGAGCTGACCGTCGAGTTCCTGATCGATTCAGAACTCTGGCAGCGAGTGATCCTTCCCTACATCGAAGATCTGAAGCTCTTAGGCGTCAAGGCGACCATCCGCCAGGTCGATTCCTCGCAATACAAACGCCGCGAAGAAGACCGCGACTTCGACGTCATCGTCGATCAACTCTCGCAATCGGAATCGCCCGGCAACGAGCAACGCGACTTCTGGGGCTCGAAATCAGCCGACGAACGGGCCAGCCGCAATAGCATCGGCATCAAAAATCCGGCCATCGACAAACTGATCGAAAAGGTGGTGTTTGCGACCGACCGCGCTGAACTCATCGCCGCGACCCGCGCGCTCGACCGCGTTCTACTGTGGAATTACTTCGTAGTGCCGCAATGGCATCTGCCAGCCGAGCGCGTCGCTTACTGGGACAAGTTCGGGCGGCCAGCAAAACTTCCCTCGCAAACAGCAGCCTTTGACCGGGTCTGGTGGATCGATCCAGTCAAACAGACCGCTCTCGAGACGGCGCGGAGCAAGTGACCATGCGCCGCCCGTTTGATCGCCCACTCCGCCTGACGATGCTGGTCTGCGTTTGTGCCAGCGTTGCAAGTTTGCCGAGCCGCGCCGAGCCGCGGCACGGACTGGCCACCTTTGGCGAGCTATCGTACGCAGCCGACTTCAAGCGCTTCGGCTACGTGAACCCGGACGCGCCCAAGGGCGGCAGCATGTCGATGATCGGCCCGAGCGGGCAAGGGACGTTCGACAGCTTCAACGACTTCGTTTTCAAGGGCGATGCGGCTCAGGGCCT
>JBBRKD010000045.1:0-8169 GCA_038218255.1 Hyphomicrobiales bacterium
CGGATCCGGGCCTCGTAAGCGGGCGTTGTGGCAACACGCAGAAATCCATGTCGCTCATAGTCGCAATCGATCTTGTTGTCGGCGATCGTCTTTTCCAACCCGCCGATCGCGCCGACCATGAATTCATGCGCTTCGCGGATGCGATTATTTCCGTGAAAAAGCTTCATCAAGCCGACCGATGAGCCAAACAGCGTCATGACAAAACCGGCATTGCGGCCACTGGCACCAAATCCCGCGGTTTCCGCCTCCAAGACGGCGACCTCCAGACTGGGATCGGCCACTTTGAGATGGTATGCGGCCGACAATCCCGTATAGCCGCCACCGATAATGGCGATATCAACGGATCGTTCGCCTTGCAGCCAAGGGTTGGCGGATCGGTCGGCTCGGCTTGCCAACCAATAACAGCTATCGCTCGGCGATGGAGAGAGGGTCATTTGAAAACTCTTGTACGGGGTCAATTCGGCGACGAAAGGATCTAGAAGGTTAGCGTTGATGACGTACAGCTTTTGGTCGGCCAATTGGTGAGACCGGCACACGACCGGGCCCCGCAGCTGTGGAACGAGGACAGCAACACCCCCGCCATGATGCCGCCGACGGCTGCATCGATGGGAGCGCGGAGCCCACGTCGTTCGACGTCATCCGAGCCGGATACTTCAACCATGACGCCTCTCCAGAGCTGAAACAACGGACTCAGTACGGCGTGGTCACGCGGGAATGACGGGCTGATAGCGAAGCTTGGTATATTGGCTGATGGGCGTAGCGTTCACTGAAATGGTCTGGAGGCGCTTCACCACGCGATCGACGAAAGTCCGTGTCTGATCAACGACGATCTGGCGCTGCTTATCGAGGGTAACCATGTGATAGCAGTCGTCAAGCACGACCGTGTCGACGATGCCACCTAACGCGCGTTGGAGATAGTTCGCGTTATTCAGGTTCGCGTGGTCGTCCTCCCTGGAATGCACGATCAGGATCGGCTGCTTGATGCTCTTGAGATCCTTCATCGCGGCTTTGACCATCCAGCGGTGCTCGAGCAGCATGGCGGCAGGCGTTCCCGTTGTGCCAAGATCCGAGCCGTCTGACGTCGCGAGGGCTTGGCGAACGAATTCGCGAACGCGCGGGCACTTGATGCCCAATGAGGCGGCATCGGGGAATTGCATCAGGTTTGCAAGCCACTTGGTGCGCACGAGCCCAAACAACTTGGTGTACCAGGGCATGGCCCAACCGTTGACCCAAAGCGTCGGGGAGAAAAGTGCGACGCCCTCCACGTGCTCGCGCTGCCTGATCGCCAGATGCAGGCCAATGATGCTGCCCAAGCATAGTCCGCCGACGATCACCGTGTCGCATTCCGTGCGCAGCTCGGCCAGCGCGTCTTCAGCGCTACGATACCAATCCTTCCAACCAGTTTTTACGATGTCGGCCCGGCTTCCACCGTGGCCTGCCAACAGGGGGCAGTGCACCGTGTAACCGGCCCGCCCGAGGCCCATGGCGACGAAGCGCATTTCGGCCGGGGTGCCGCAAAGCCCGTGAATAAGAAGAACGCCGACTTTGCCGCCGGAGATCTTGAAGGTGGTGTTTGCTGCCGTCATGGTCTGCGAGCCTCGTTGCCAGTGTTGATGGCTAAACGTAGGCCTCATGGGGGGGACGCGAAGTTCCGGGGGGAACTGGACGACGACAACGGCGATCAGGGACGTCTTGGCCTTGACGCAACACGAACGCGATGTAATTTTCTCTGAACTTCGATGCCTTCATCTTTTCCTCGCCTTCGGCACGGTTGCTATCGGTGCGTAAAACAAGAAAATTCCAATTCAGATCGGTGCAGTTGGGACGGGACAGGTCAAACGTGCTCGCCGAGACAATCAACGGGCTTTACAAAGCCGAGGTCATTTATCGGCGCGGGCCGTGGCGGTCAATGGAAGCCGTCGAGTACGCGACGCCGAACTGGGGCGATTGGTTTCATAACTGCAGGCTTCTCGAGCCCATCGGGAATATCCCGCCTGCGGAAGCCGAAGGACGCAACTCCGCCTCGCTGGACGCTCCGGCGATGGCGGCATGACTTAAACCAAAAAGCCTCCGGCAAACCCGGAGCGGTTCAGAATTGTCGACCGCTTTGCTGCGATCGTGAGACCAACGTCACACGTTGTGCGCTGATAACCTTGGGTCCAGTGCGAACTCATGGGCGAGATGGTCGATGATGGCGCGGACTTTCAGAGGCACGAAACGTCGCGAGGGATAGACCGCATTCATGGGCAATTGCTTGGGTTCATACTTTCGCAACAGGACCTTAACCTTGCCACTTTCGATATCGTCGGCAAATGCGAAAGCCGGGATGACTGCGATGCCAAGGCCATCGAGCACGCCCTGGCGCACAGCCTCGGAATTGTCGGCGCGAAAGCGGCCTTTGACGTCGACGGCGATCACCCCGTCCGAGCCGTCAAAGAGCCAGCGATTGCCTGTCACCAGCCGCGTGTAGACGATGCACTCGTGCGCGGTGAGATCCCCCGGCGTCTGCGGCGTCCCACGCGTCTTCAAATACGCAGGTGATGCGACCGTGATGCGCCGCACGATGCCGATGCGTTTTGCAATCAGTCCCGGGTCGGTCACCTCGCCAACGCGGATCGCCACGTCGATTCCGTGCTCGACGAGATCGGTGAAGGTATCGCTCATGACGAGTTCGATTGCGACGTCGGGAAAGCGTGTGAGAAACGCCGGGAGCCGAGGCACAATGTGCAAACGGCCAAACACCACCGGCGTCGCAAGGCGTAGCAGTCCAGTGGGCTTGCCCTGACGCCGCCCGACGGAATCCTCAGCCTCGGCAATCGCCTCCAGCGCGCGAATGGCGTGCTCGTAAAAAGACCTCCCGTCATCGGTCTGGGTGAGCGCGCGTGTCGTCCGCGTGAGCAATCGTGTGCCGAGATGCTCCTCCAGCAACGCAATCTGCCGGCTGATCGTCGGCTGCGTCGTGTTCATCTCGGCGGCGACAGCGGTGAAACTGCCGGCCTCGACCACGCGGACGAAGGTCTTCATAGGTCCGAGAAGGTCCATGGGCTATCCATACATTTGACGTATGAATGATATGAGATCAACCCTCGTTATGCAAGCGGCGAGAATGGGGCATTCTTAGGTCACGGAAAGCGACAGTGGTGCCGCTACCAAAACCAGAATGGAGAACCAATCATGAGCCTTACATCCGTAGCCATCGAGCCAACCTATTTCAGCAAGTTCGCCCACCTCCGCCTGAGCCGCGATGTGAGCGGCGTCTTGCTGGTCGAGATGCACACGAACGGCGGCCCGATCACGTTCGATGCCACCGACCACGAGCAATTTGTCGACGCTTTCTATGAAATTGGCCGCGACCGGGCCAACAAGGTTGTCATTCTGACCGGCGTCGGTAACTACATGGCTCAAATCGACTTCGGCAGCTTTGGCAACGTCGGCGACGCCAACGTGTGGTCGAAGGTGCACGACGAGGGTACCCAGATACTCGAGAATATTGCCAACATTCGCGTGCCGGTTATCGCTGCGATCGAGGGCAAGGCTCACATCCACACCGAATATGCGCTTCTCGCCAACGCGATCGTGGCAGGCAAAGGCGCAACATTCCATGATCTGCCACACTTTGCTGGCGGTATCGTTCCAGGTGACGGCGTCTACACCACCTGGGCCTATCGCGCCGGTGCTGGCCGGGCGGAAGCCTTCCTTCTCAATCCTCGCCCGGTGACGGCAACGGAAGCGGCCGCTTGGGGTGTCGTCAACTACCTGGTCGAGGATGGCAGTGCGGTCGCCACCGCGCGCGAACTCGCCGAGCTCTATCTCAAGCAGCCGGAAGTGACCCGCCGCAATACGCGCATCCACTTCATCCAGCCGCTGAAAGAAAAGATCGTGCACGAAGTCGGCTACGGGTTAGCCCTCGAAGGAGCCAGCGCATCGGCCCTCGTCCAACAGATGACTGCCGCTCAAACAGGGGCGGGTTGAACACGAGAGTGCTTGGCCATCACCTTTTTCGATAGTCAACTCGTCGCCAAAAAAATATTGAAGAGGCTTGTCATGATCGACGTTTACGCATTCGCCACGCCAAACAGCGTGAAAATTCTAATCGCGCTCGAAGAACTCGCAGTTTCCTATCGCCTCATCAGCATTAACGTGCGCAAAGGCGAGCAGTCAAAACCGGACTTTTTGGCAATCAACCCCAACGGGAAGATCCCGGTTTTAGTTGATCGTGATAGCCCCGGCGAAATGCCGCTTACACTGACCGAGTCGGGTGCAATTCTGATGTATCTGGCGCAGAAATACAGTGCGCTTTTACCGACGGACCCGCGCGAAAAAATTCGCAGCCTGGAATGGCTGTTCTTCCAGGTGGCTGGCCTTGGCCCTATGTTTGGTCAATCTGGATACTTCCTGCGCTCGGCACCTGAGAAGCCAGCGTTCGCGATCGAGCGTTATAACGGCGAGGCCCGGCGGCACATGCGCGTCCTCGACACCCATCTTGGTCATCATGAATGGGCGGCCGGAACGGCCTACTCGATTGCCGATATTGCGCTGTTTGGCTGGATATGGCGTCGGGAATTTGCGGGCGTCGATTTCGAGGACACACAAAACGTTGCCCGTTGGTATCGAGCGATGGAAGCCCGGCCGGCCGTCACGCGCGGCATCGCTGCGGTCACCGCATTGTCCCAGTAGGCCCGTTTCACACGAGGTGACCCATGTCGCATGATCATGCCCGCAGGACTATCGTCGTCACCGGCGCCTCACAAGGCATCGGCCTTGCGGCATCCGTGGCGCTGAATTCCAACGGCTGGCACGTGATTGGTGTGGCCCGCAACGCCCCGGCCGATTTTCCAGGCACGTTCCTAGCGGCGGATCTTTCTGACCCGGACGGCCTTGCCGCGCTCGGCGAAACATTGGTCTCTCGCGGTGATATTCGCGGGATTGTCAACAACTTCGGCATTGCCCGTCACGACGTGTTTGAGACTGTCGATCCGGAAAACGTCCTCGATCTCGTCTCCGCCAATCTTCGACCAGCGCTCGTGCTGACACAGGCTCTTTTGCCCGGGTTTCGCGCTGCCCGCTTCGGACGCGTCATCACTGTTACCAGCCTCGTCACGCGGGGCTACGCGTTCCGCACCGGGTATGCCGCCGCCAAGTCGGCACTTGAGAGCCTCACACGGACGGTAGCCGTCGAATACGCCGCCGAAGGCATCACCGCCAACGCGGTCGCACCTGGACCAACGGAAACCACTCTCTTCCGTGCCAACAACAAGCCGGGCAGTGAGGGCGAGGCGCGCTACCTCGCGCAGGTGCCGATGGGAAGGTTCGCGCAGCCCTCGGAGATTGCGGCGGCAATTGCATTCTTCGCGAGCGACGCGGCTGGCTTCATCACAGGCCAAACGCTGTTTGTTGATGGCGGCGCCAGTCTTGGCCGGCTCTGAAACTCAGCAATCGAGAGGCTGCGAACCCTTTGAATTCGTCGGCACCAGTGGCCCTACCCCTTGAACACTCATCAAGGCAAAATAGGAGTCTGCGAGTGAAATAGGCTTTCGACTGGGTTGTGACCCATGGGGCAAGATGCGGCGACCGTCTCGATCGCAGCAGCTTGCCCGTTGCGGCCGTCGGGGTGAACACCTGCGTTGCCGCGAACGGCGCCGGTAGCAGATAGCCGAGCGCCGAATGGGACCGCTCGTTATTGTCATCGTCGATCCAGGCGGCGATCACCTCGCGGATATGTCCGAGGCTGGGTACTGACCTAATTAGGCCAGTCCGCGGTTTCAAAGTGGGCCGGTTGCAACATAGTTGCTGACCTTGGCCAATGTTGCAACCAACCGCAATTTGATCAACGCCAAGACGTGTCGCCAAATCGTTCGATTAATATAGCCAGAATATCTTCTGGCGTTTTGCCTTCACGCTGCAGGTTCCATGCGTCAACTTGAGCGGCAGGGTTATCATGCGTCATGAGGTTAATCCGCCGCAGCGTCGTGTCTGCTTCCGCCGACCACTGCATGTCTCGACCGCGCCGTCTCGGGGGCTTGTAACCCCTAATTCCAAGATTTCGAGCTTCCGCACCTCCGTATGCTACACGCCCGGCCACCGGCCCATCTGCTTTCTTAGTCATGATGCACCTCCGGCTATGGCTGGCAGGAAATTCTGCTGAGACGCGACTTTTTTGCCCGTTAGCTTTTCGAGCGCCTCACGAGCAGTCTTAGCGATGTCGCCACCGGCCTTCACCGCATCGCGGTTCTGTTCATAACCATGCGCTTCTGTTTTTTGAGCGATTTCGATGGTGCTGCGCTCACCCAACCGCGTGAACAACAGTTCAAGTTCCGTACTGTGGTCACGAACGGAGGCCCCTGCCGGCAGCTTTTTGTGCTCGCGAAGCTCCTTCGGGCCCAAGCCGATAGAGCGGATTTGAAGCATGCGGGTGAGCGTGAGGTAGTGGTTGCTTTTCGTGATGCCTCGCGCCTTCCACTCGTCCGTAAGCTCACGTCGGGTGATGATGCCGTCAATGCGCTCCCTGATCCACTCGGTCGTGCGCCCTTGATTTAGGTATATTCCGATTAGCCGCTCAAGCGCTTTGGATGGGTCTTCGACTTCCTGAAGCCGCTCATAGCCAACCTGCGCCAGCCACTGCTTCAATGGCTCAACTTTTGGGGAGGGGACCGATTGAATGACGCGCAAAAGCGTCTGCACCGTAACAGCATCCGTGCCGCGCAGTTTGCCGTCAGCAGAGGGCATTGGCAACTTTCCGATTTTATCGGAAAGTTCAAAAAATCCTTCGTCATCAATGAGTTTGTTGCGAAGGTCGGTCCAGTACTTCGATGGACGCGTGGTCACATCAAGGGCGCCGATTACGTCGATAATCGACAGCCACCAATCCCCTTTGTGGAAGCGTCCTCTGACATCGCATCCCTCGAACAGGGCAACATTGAGATCGCCTTCTACGGGGGCCGTTGGTCCGCCGGGCTTGGAGCCCAATGACGTCAGTTCCGTGATCTTTAGGGCCGAGTTCTGCTTGTCCCACAAGCTGGGTCTGTTCGCATCCATGTTATTCGCGTCTTTCTGCCGGGTTTTCGGCGATCAAAAGGTCGCGGTAGTGCTTCGGCGCCTTGACGCTGGACGCGAATACAGATTCAAGCGGGCGTCCGTCGCAGCAATCGCGACCGGGCTTGGCAGGTAGTTTCAGGCTGCACTCTCTGAACCAGAGTGCAGCCCAACTCTTGATCACAATTCGCTGTGTATGTCGAATCCAAGAATCGTTGTTTCTGCAACGACTTAGGCCCCACCCTCTATCACCCTCAGGTTCCCTACGCGCCGCCCCGGCAACGGCTCGACCATCATCTCTGCCGCCTCGACCAGCGTCGATACCGGCCACGGCCTATCTGCCAGCCCCAACGCCATGGCTGGCGTACAGCGCAGAGCCTCATGCTGCCGCCCGAAGTTGTAATGAGCGACGAACAGCGAAACCGCCGCCGTGTGATGCACGAAGCTCTTGCTGTACGCGTTCGTTAGCCGTGTGAACCGGCGTTGGCCCATCCGAACGGAGAGGTTCAGCCGCTCGACATGCGAGGTTCCGATCTGCTCTACCGGCGGCGTGCCGATTTTGACGCTGCGCTCGACCGCAACCACCATGCCCGGAGAATACCGCCGTGCTGCGTCCTTGTGGGGTTCACCGACGTAGCGTTTTAGGATTTGCCCGTAGTGGACCTGCTGACCAAAGACCTCGGCAACGAGATACTCGTAGGCCGGGAAGGCATCGCTCGACAGGATAGGTGCACCGAGCACGCGGACTCGCAGATCGGTCAGGAACGCCCGCGCGTTTTCACCGTCACGTTTGCCGGTGCGGTAAGACAGGATCGCCTTGCCGACCGCATCCAGGGCGATAAACGTGTAACAGTCGCCGCGCTCTGGCGGGCCGTCTAGTTTGCGCTTTCGCTGCTTGCAGCCGACGAACGCCCATAGCTCGTCAATCTGGACTTGCGACGGCTCCATGTTGACGAACATTTTGTCGTGCAGGACCGCGCACCCGGCGCCGACACGCAATAGCAGAGACCCTATCGTGTCGCGATGCACGCCAGTCAACCGGCTCACCGACCGGATTGAAAGCCCTTCACAGAGCATCCCGATCACAGCGACCTGTTTTTCTAACGGTAAAATGTTCACGCCATCGTCTCCCCAATT
>JBBRKD010000046.1:0-8150 GCA_038218255.1 Hyphomicrobiales bacterium
CAAACGGCGCACGAGCGCGCACGCTTAACCGTGCTGGATTTTCGCTCTCGCCGAATCGCTGTGCCAGTTTACTATGGCGACGCCATGATGCACGTTAGTCCAAATGGCTGACGGCAGAAACGAGCGGCCCGCCGAGGAGGCGCATTTGACGGCGACGCGCATCATCATCGTCGACGACCACCCGCTGTTTCGCGGCGCGCTCGCTCAGGCGTTGAGCACGACGCTCGACGGCGCGTCGATCATCGAAGCGCCCTCACTCGACGAGTTGACGGTCATTCTGGCCGGTGGCGAGGAAATTGATCTGGTGCTCCTCGATTTGGCGATGCCAGGCGTCATGGGGCTATCGGGCTTGCTGTTCCTGCGCGCTGAGCATCCCGAAATTCCGGTCGTCGTCGTGACGGCGACCGAAGACCGCAACACAATTCGGCGTTGCATCGAATTCGGCGCATCGGGCTTCGTGCCGAAATCCGAGCCTGTCGAAAACATTCGCGCAGCCGTCCAGGCGGTTTTGAGCGGCAAGGTCTGGATACCGCCCGACGTCGATCTGGGGCTCGGCCAACCCTCAGAGTCGAGCGATCTGCTGACCAGGATTTCAAGCCTCACGCCCCAGCAGCTGCGCGTGCTCATGATGCTGTCTGAGGGTTTGCCTAACAAGCTGATCGCCTTCAAGCTCAACGTCTCCGAAGCAACCATCAAGGCCCACGTCAGCCAAATTTTGACAAAGCTCGGCGTCGATAGCCGGACACAGGCCGTGATCGCGATCAACCGCATTGATGGCAGCGAGTGGCGCGCGGGCGCTTAAACCGCTCAAATAAGCACAGTCCCACCAACCCCTGGACCAACCCCATGAAACTTGTTCGTTTTGGCGCAGCTGGCCATGAGAAGCCAGGCCTCGTCGATGCCGCTGGCCATGTTCGCGACCTCTCGGGCCACGTTCGCGACATCACGGGCGAGACGCTGAGCCCGGCGTCGCTGGCTAAGCTCAAAGCAGTTGACCCGTCGTCGCTCCCCCTCGCGCCCGCAGGGAGCCGCTTAGGTCCGCCGATCGCCAAGGTGTGGAACTTCATCGCCATCGGCCTCAATTTCGTCGACCATGCGAAAGAAACCGGGGCCCCGATCCCGCCCGAGCCCATCCTGTTCAACAAGGCTGGCAACGCAATCGTGGGCGCAAACGATGCCGTGATGATCCCCAAAGACAGCAAGATGCTCGATTACGAAGTGGAGATTGCGTTCGTGATCGGCACCCGCGCGCGCTACGTCGCCGAGGCCGACGCAATGGCCCATATCGCTGGCTACACGATCTGCAACGACGTGTCGGAGCGCCATTGGCAAAAGGATCGCAAAGGCCAGTGGGTCAAGGGCAAGAGTTTTGAAACGTCAGGCCCGCTCGGCCCGTGGATCGTGACGCCCGACGAAGTGGCCGACGTGAACGCGCTGAAGATGACGCTCGATGTGAACGGAACGCGCCGTCAGAATGGCACCACGGCGGACATGATCTTCAAGATCCCGTTCCTGTTGGCCTATGTCAGCCAGTTCATGGTGCTTGAACCGGGCGACGTGGTGACGACGGGAACGCCAGCCGGTGTCGCACTTGGCATGAAGCCGCCGGTCTGGCTGAACGCAGGCGACGTGGTCACGTTGGCCATTGACCAACTCGGCACGCAAACGCAGACCGTGGTTCCGTTCAAGATGTGACGACGCCGTTTGCGGCGCGCCTACTGCAGCGTGGGTTTGCCGTTGCCGACCTGTGGCAAGCTTGCGTGCTGGACGGGCGCGGCTTGGAGTGCTGCACCGAGCTGATGCCAGGCAGCGTCGGAATTGCGCGGATTGTTGATCACGGCCGCCCGCAGATGCTTGGCCGATGACAGCAAGACGGCTTCACGCGCCGAGAGCGCACCGTCAGCCGCCGCAGGTTCGAGCGCTGCCACAAGTTCGCTCAACAATTGCTCGTATTGGCCGCCCGGCATGAGCATCAAGATTGCCCAGTTCTGCTGAACGTCTTGATAGGCGTCCTTGAGAAGCTGATGGCTGTAGCCGTCGTCGGGCTGCAGCGAGCGCTGCAGCTTTTCAAGCGCGCGCTCGACCCGCACATTGGCTTGCTCGTCGCGCTGGATAAACTCGTCGTCGATCTGCTGGGTGTCACGCCTGAGATCGGCGAGAGCGTCCGTCGCAACCAGGGCCGACCCGAACGCGGAACCCGGCATATCGAAATAGCTTTCAGGCCTGACGCCAAGCGCGCTGATCAGCGCCGACAGGAACTCTCGGCTCGGATCGGCTGTCCCTGCACCGCCACCCAGAAACGACGGCATCGCCTCAGGCTTGGGTGGGGCGGGCGCGGCAAACAAAGTTCGCTGAACCGGCGGCGCGGCAACGCGGGGAATTTGGGCGTCAAGCCGTCCGCCATCTGCGATCGCTGGCTGTGCGCGGGCGGCAAGCTCGCCAAAGAAGCGCCGCCGCGAGGCATCGAAGCCCGCGGGGTCGCGCGGGCTGTGCGCCGACAGCATCAGCAGCGCTTCGTACAAATCAGGCCGAACGTAAAACCGCCCGATCTCAGTCTTGTCGGGAGCAACCGCATCCGCCGTCGCACCGGCATTCATCACGCGCCGGATGATCCGGGCATCATAAGCGTCCATCGGCGACGTGAGGGCTGCGAGCGACACCGTGGATGTGAACCCGTCGACCGGCTTCATGGGATCGAGATGCCCGATCACGATGTCGGCGTGCTCCTGGATGTGCGGCTTGAGGGCAGCAGCGATCATATGTTCGAGGCGCGCTTTAACCGCGAGCGACTTGTCAGTCTTGAAATGCCGGTCACAGACCGACGACAGGTATTCGCGCAATTCACTGCGGACCCGGTAGAGATCGGTGATCGTCTCGTGCGCTTCGACGGCATGAATATCGGCACCCGCCGTGAGCACCGTCCGAATGCGGTCTGCAGCGGGTTTGTCCATGCCACGCAAATCAACCAGCGCGGAAAACCCATCCGTGTTCGTGATTGGACGCATGGCGTTCAAAACGAGCGCAGCCGTTTCATAGGGCAGCTTGCCGAGCGCTGCGTTGATCGTCGCTTCAAGCTGCTGCGCCGAACGGGCTTTCAGACTTGGAACATCCGACAGAGGCGAGCGGACTGCGTTAGCGCCAAACAGGCCGGACATGAACACGAGGCTGTCGATCGCGATGGCAATCGCAAGCGCAAGATAGGCGAGGCGGTTGCCATCTTGAAACGCGTTCCACGTCACGACGAAGCGGTGCGCCTTGTCATCACGATTGAGCTCGATGTAGTTGATCTTCGCTCGCAGCAGGTCGGTCTCTCGTGACGGCAGGCCACTATCGGCAAGGCAGCGGCGGGCAAACCCGAACAGGGCATCTGTCGAGGTGAGCTGGTTGAGCTTGTCGCCGCCCTTGCAGGTCTTGCCGAACGTTTCGGTGCCCGCATTCAGGGCAAACACGACAGCGGCTGCTTCGGCTGCCTGCTTGGGATCGCAATCGACACCGCCGACCGCGCGCTTGGTGTCAGGCGTCGCCGTCATCATGGCGGTGTGGATTTGGACGCACAACCGCTGGACGTCCGAAAGCGTGGCGTGTGTCGGGTCTTGACGGAACTGCGAGCGTGCACTGTCGAACGTCGGGGTGATCCGCGACGGGTCAATCCGCGAGCCAGCGTCGCTCGGCAGCTGTTCCTGCGTGAGCTTGATGCGTTGTTCGGCGGTCTCGGCTTCGCCCTTAAGCTTGGCGAGATCGCCATCGATTGCGGCCTGTTCGCGCTCGATGCCAGCGATCCGCGTTTCGACCGTGGCGAGCCGCTTTTTGGCGTCGTTGGCACGCTCTTCGGCGATCTTCACGCCCGCCTGCAGCTTGGCCAGTTCGTCCAGGCGCTGACGGTACATCGGGCCCTTGCCCTCTTTGCCCGTGCCTTCAACGCCGCCAGCTTCGGCGAGAGCTTCCACGCGCTTGGCGTCCACGTCCTTCTGCTTGGCCTCGAGGTCGGACTTCTTCTGCGCAAACTCAGACGCAAGCCCCGGCCGCTCACCCTTGATACGCGAGAGTTCTTCCCCGATCGCCGTCTTCTTGAGCGCAAGCCCAGCCTGCCCACCGGTCGCCGTTGACATACGCTCCTGCTGCTGCTTGATCGCCCGGTTGCGTTCCTCGATCTGGTTGTTGAAATACGCTTCGATCTGGGGGGCAGCCGCGCGCGAGGCCTCAGCAAGCTTTGTCATTTGCGCATCGTAGGTTTCCCAGCCGGGAGCGCGAAACATGCTCTGCGCTTCTTCGAGGCGGCTATCGGTGATCTTCACTTCGATATCGGCCAAGATGCCAGCGACCTGGTTTTGCGCCCGCAGCTCCGCCGCGCGAGCGCGCTCAGATTGCGGGAAAATCGCGCTGAATAAGCTGTCGAACGAAAAGAAAACCGACGTTGCCATACAGGCGAGAAACATCACCCACAGCACCGAGTTCTTGATGATGACCCGCAGGCTCTGGAGATAGGGCTTGATGAGATCGGACGCCGCATAGAGCGCAACGAAGGCAACCGCCAATAAGCTTGCGACAATGATAAGAAGCCGGTCGGAAAACTTCGCCCAGTCCGACGCCGCAGCGATGGGCCGTGCATCGCCCTGCATGAAAAGGGCAGCCAGCGCCAAAAACAGCGCGATCCCCGTGATCGCGCCAACGATGTTGGCGACCATCGGATCGAGAAACGGTGCACGCTTGGCCCCCGACGACTGGTTCATGCCGACGGCGAAGCTCTCCCCGATCAGCCACGCGACGATGAGCATCACGCCTTGGATGCCGAACGTGACCATCAGCGAGAGGACTGCCTCGCCGGTGAAATTGCGCATGCCGTCCCAGGTTGTGTAGCCCGACGCAAGCGAGAGGACGATCCCGGTCGCACCGAGAAGCGCGAGCCGCCAGTTTGAAAACATGGTGTCTTCGAGCGTGGACGCGAGACGCGTTCTGATCCGCCAGATGAGGCCGACGAGCGACATCAAGACGATGCCAGCGATCGTGTAGCTGATGAACGATCCAGGGTTGGCTGAAATGGCAGCGCTGACCTGGTTTGCCGCCGTTTGCGCTTGTTCGCCGACTTGCGAAACAGACGGCAACGGTACGGAATCGACCGCTGCCAAAACCGTGTCAGCCGTTGCCTTGACGTCCCAACCCATAACGCGCTCCTCCAAGCGTCGATGAATGTGCCTGTTTTACAACAACATGGCACACACACGCCACCAACGCGGATCCGCATCACGCGGTCTCCAGCAACTCAGCCCACTCCGAGTATGCAACATCTGAGGCGTTGGAGTCGATTTCCCGGCGAAACTGCGGCTGCAATGGTTCAATCACATGAAAAATCGGATAGTTCTTACCGCGCAGCCGATCAAAGCCCCATCAGACGGCTTCGAACAAGGCCGCCGAACCAAGGCCGCCGATGGCCGACAGCGTGGCAAGCCCCATCGCCCGAGCGCCGCCAGCGAGAGCGTCAGGCGCGGCGCGCCGCACCAGCGCCGAGAACAGGCGGACGACCAGCACAGCGCCGGCCGCCCCGAATGGATGACCGCGCGCGATGGCCCCACCGCCCCGGTTAATGTCGCCGACGTCAATGCCGAAATGACGAGCAAACGCAATGAGCTGGGCTGCCGAAGTCTCGCTGGTCTCGATGGCTGCAAGCGTCGCGAGATCGAGATCGTTGTGGAGGCCCTTGAGCTTTTGAACGGCAGCGACCGCTGCCAGGGCTTCCCGGTCGGGCGCAACACCAACGCTGGCCGACGAGACAAGCCGCAACGCGCGAGGCTGGCCCAGTTCGCTCCAGATGCGCTCAGAAACAATCACCGTCATCGCGGCAGCATCCGCCTGCGCTGAGGTGTTCGACGCGGTGAGCGTTCCAGCCCCGCCCAGATACGCCACATCGTCGGCGAAGTCCTCCGGGTTTGGATCGCGCACCATCTCGTCGCGCGCCTCGTCGATCGTCGTTTTGAACGGAACGATTTCGCCGACGAACTGACGGGCGTCACGGGCAGCGATCGCAGCAAGATGGGACCTGAGCGCCACCGCGTCCTGTTCGGCACGCGTCATGTTGCCGTCGCGCGCCAGCCGTTCAGAGGCTTCAAACACTAGCGGATCCCCGCTCAAGTCCGACGTGACCGGTTCAAAGCCCAAAAAGCGCGGCAGTTGATGGAGATGGCGCGGCTTGGCAACCCGCCAGGGCGCCGTGGACAGCGATTCAGCGCCGCCCGCGATCAAGACGTCGGCTTCGCCAGACCGGATGGTACGGAAGGCCTGGACGATGGCATCCAGGCCGGACGCGCATTGGCGGTCGATGGTGATGGCAGACGTCGTTTCGGGCAGACCGGAACTGAGCGCGATCAACCGCGCAGGATTGGCGATCTCACTGGCATTGCCAAGGATAAAGCCATCGACGAGCGCCGGGTTGATCTTGCAATCGCCAAGGGCTGCCCGCACAACCGGGGCGGTGAGATCCTCGATCCGCCGCCGCGCGTGCAGCCCCCCAATGCGGCCGAGCGCCGTTCGCCGGGCCGCGACCAGATAAGCCTCCCGATAAGCTTCCCTGCCTTGCATCTTCTGTGGCGCTCCAAACCATCCCAGCGGCACCATGGCCCGCAACATCGGCGGCGCCATTGCGCCTTCGGGATCTCGCTAACCTCCCCATGTGGCGAAAACGCGAAGAGGGCCGACACGTTGGCCCACGCTTGGGACGAGTCACCACGGCCCAGAAACTTCGGCAAAGTCGGCAAACGGATCGAGGTGGCAGAACCTGCAATGTTATATTATAACAGCCCCATGACCCTCCGCCGTGATCCAACGACCGATGCCCCGTTCCCCGATCCAGCCCACGATCACGTAACGTGCCTGTCGGACACGTTACGGCGGGCGCGTGATGCCTTTGAGGCCCGCAGCTTGCGCCTGACCGACCTGCGTTTGCGCGTCTTCACAGAAATTGCCGCCTCCCATCACGCGGTGGGAGCCTACGACATCATCGACCGGCTGGCAGAGACTGGGACACGGCTTGCCCCCGTGAGCGTTTATCGCGCGATCGAAACGCTGATGGAAGCGGGCGTGGTCCATCGGCTGGAAAGCCGCAACGCGTACTTCGCCTGTCACGCCCATCACGCAAGCGAACGCCAGCATGTGATCTTTTCGTGCGGCCGTTGCGGCACGATCGCAGAGGTCGAAGGCGACGACGTATTTTCAAAGATCGATGCCATCGCCGTAGCAACGCATTTCAAGCCAGACGCACGCATTGTCGAAGTCAGCGGGACATGCGCGCGATGCGCGGCAGGCTGCCCATGATGGAAACGCCTCACGAACCTGCAAGCTGCGACCATGACCATGGCGGGAGCAAAAGTCCGGCGCCGACGGCGGCACCGGCCGCGTCCGCGCTGCTGTGGGCGCGTGGCCTTAGCGTGCGCAAGGGCGGTCGTGCCCTGCTGTCAGGCATCGACATCACGCTGAACCGGGGCGAGATTGTCACCCTGATTGGACCTAACGGCGCGGGCAAAACGACCCTGGTGCGCGCGCTCCTCGGCCTCGAACCCGATGCAACCGGGAGCGTTCATCGCCGCGCCGGTCTCGTGATCGGCTACGTGCCGCAACGGTTTCAGGTCGATCGCACCATCCCGCTCGATGTGGCGCGCTTCCTGACGCTGGGAGACGCCATACCGGCGGCCGATCTGTTGGCGGCTTTGAACGATGTCGGCGCGGCCCGCGTTTTGCGCACGCAGGTCGCCAATCTCTCGGGCGGCGAACTCCAGCGCGTGATCCTCGCCCGCGCCTTGCTGCGAAAGCCCGACCTGCTAGTGCTCGATGAACCCGCACGCGGCGTCGACCACCTGGGCGAAGCCGACCTCTATGCGCTGATTTCGCGGCTGCGAGATGAACGCGGCTTTGCGGTGTTGCTGGTCTCCCACGACCTACATATCGTAATGGCGAGCGCCGACCGCGTGATCTGCATCAACGGCCATGTCTGCTGCTCCGGCCGCCCCGATACCGTCGCAAGCCACCCCGAATACACGCGCCTGTTTGGGAAAGACGCTGCCCGCGCGTTCGCCGTCTATACCCACCATCACGACCATGCCCATGACATCGGCGGTGCGCCGGTCGCCAATCCCAAGCTGCCGATCCAGGATCGCGCCTAG
>JBBRKD010000047.1:0-8114 GCA_038218255.1 Hyphomicrobiales bacterium
CAAGATACGCCGAAATGATGCGCGTGGCATAGCCTGCAAGCCGAGAAAGTTCCGTCTCGGTTCCATCGGACGGCAGACCGACGGCGGGTCTGGCCAGCACCGACCTGGAAAACGTGGACGCGATATCGGCTGCGATTTCGCAACGGGTTGCCCCGATTTGCAATTCGTCGACAAGGCTATGGAAGATCGGCGGCTCGATCCGCAGGAGCCTGCAGGCACGCGGCGACCGCGCGGTCCGCCGCATCCCATGAAACCAATGCTGTACGGCGGCGTCAGCAAGTCGCCCTGCATGCCGCAAAATCGCATCGTTCGACAACACGATCGGGGTGCCGTTTAGATCGGCCGCCTCAACATCGGCCGCCTTCACATCAGGTTGCCACGTCGGAATTTCGCGGTCCTTTGGGGCATCCGCCGCAAGCGCCGTGCGCAAAACGCTAACGAGTTCAGCCTCGTTGGTAAGCAACGCCCGTTGCAGGTGGCCAAGGCGCCTCAACTCGGCGATCAATTGCAGCCGGTCCTGGACCACGACGGCTGTGCCGCGCCGCCACTCGGCCAGTGCGGCCGGATCGCTCGACATGTGATGGCGCTGAACGCTCGTGCGCAGCAGTCGCCTCAGATCGGCCAGAGCATGGTTGAGTTGAAGCTGTTTCAGGCGCGGTTCGCTGGCCTGCGCAACCGCCTCGACCAAAGCTGTCACATCGCGACCGTGTCTTGCGCCTTCGGTTCGTGCTGCGATCCCGTATGTCTGACCCTGGATGAGGGCTGCGCTGACAGAAGTTGCCTGTTCGTGCCGGTCAGCTTCCTCGCTGCGTGCGAACCAATAAACCTCGTTCAACGCCCGGTTGGGCGTCCAAGACGTGGCCCACTCCTGGTTTGCCCCCAGCACGTCACGGACCACGTCCTGCACGCGCCGATCGTCGTTCGCCGCACCATCATTACTAGCGACGATCCGCGCTCCGCCGCCGTGCCCTGCGGCGATGAACAATCCACGTCGCACCCTCTCGCGCGCATGTGCCGTGGTGCCCTGAGCACTTTCGACCCAGTCGCCGATGGCGGTCGCAAAGGTGTCGTCTTCCAGTGCCGGGTTCACGACCACGATGAGGCTGGTCACGTCACGCTTCTGGCACGCCCGCTCAAACAGATAGACGATTTTAGTACGTGCAAACGCCGCCACGGCATCTGCTGGCGATGTTGCCGGATGCGAGCCGCGCGACCGTGCCGCCGGGGCCGGCGCAGCAAACCCAGACGGCGAAACGGGAAAGTCGAGGATTTCGGCGGGCGCAAGGCTGTTGAGGCGGCTCGTGCCCAGATGCAACGGCAACTCACTCACCAGCCCAGCAAGAACGGCGCGCTCAACATCCACCGCCTGTCCATACCGGTTCATCAGCGTGAGCACGGCGCCCGGTGGTTGATCGAGTGTCATCAGCGTTGCGGCATCGATGATGCTGCGAGGATGGCGCGTAACCCATCCCGTGGCCTTGTCCTTGCCCAACAGCGCTTCGGACGAACAGTAGGCGTCGGCCCCCTGACCGAGTTTGTCCAGCCCGTCGCAGAGGCGCTCAAACAGTGCCGTGAAGGCACGCTCGCCGGCCCACAACCGTGCGAGCACGGTCCGGCGGTCGCGGTCGGTCATGTGGGCGGCCACGTCGCCAAATCGCTCCCAGTAGCTGCCAGCGGCCAGCGATCGGAGCGTTTCTTGGCCAGGCCAATGCGCTTCCAGCGTTCGGCGTAAATCCTGCACGTCACGATCAGATAGTCCAGGAACCGACTGCGCCGACAGCCGTTCGGCCACTTGGGTGAACATGTCGGCGTTGTCACCGGTCGGGCTGCGGCGAGCCGTCGAATGGCTCACGCTGCCATAAAACGCCTGTGCGATGATGGCGGCAATATCCGTAACGGCCAGCAATCCGATGCGAATGGGAAAACCGCGTGGCGCCGGTGGCATCGCAGCGGCACTGAAGCGCAGCACCGCGCACACGCCGGATTGGTCTTCCGACGGCAGCAAGCCCCTGATAGTCGCGGCATCGATCGGCCGCTGGCCGAGTTCGCCAAGCGTTGTCGGCGTACGTGCGCCGAGGATTTCAAACAGCAGGTCGGTCTTCCCGGCCCCGGCCGTGCCCACGAGCCCGATGCCCGGCACCGTCTCGGCCGCAGCTGAGAGCGGTTGCAGGCGGGCCGACAGATGCTCGATGTCGGCGCAGACGCCACTGTGTCCCGACCCGAGCAACGCTGGATTGGCCTGCAACCAATCGGTGAGGCGGCCGGCCGCCTCTCCTGTCTGGCGACAGCTTAGCATGAACTTCTGGGCGGGCTTCATGCGTAGAACTCGGTTGAAGTCATCGTCTGCGCTCAGATGTTGCCGACTTTGAAACAGCGGTCGCAAAACCCGTCACTGTGGCCTGTCCACCGTCTCCATCGATCCGAACTGGTCCAACAAGCCGCTCGCGTTTGCTCATGGAAACCACCGAGACGGCCTCACCCGGCACGGCGTCATCAGGCAATCGCTCATCGTCGTCGCTGCGGTCGCGATCTCCGGAATCGCGCATGGTAATGTGCGGGGGGTGGTCTGGCGCGGGCGCAAGCGCTGGGGCGATGTCCCGGGTCACCAGAGTAAAGCCCGGCATATCCAGACGATTTCGACCGGCCATGTAGGCGCCAAGCAGAGCCCGCGACTGCGGCGTATCCTGTCCGTTATCGTCGTTCATCGCCAGCGCGTCGTCGCCGGCAACAATGACGATCCGACCTGCAGCAACCGGCGCCCGCGCCAACACATGATCGAGCAGGTCTGGCAACGCTGCGAGATCGCCGCCCACGAGCAACAGATCGCTCTCGCTGCGCTCGATCGCGTCCGTCATGGTGTTGACGGCTGGCCACAGCTCAGTTTCCACCAAGCGCTTGATGTGCCGCCGCCCGAGCACAAGGCAAACCGTTGCGATATTGAAACTCTTGGCACCCGCCGCCTGTGCCGCCGCATTGAATTGCGCCGCCAGCGGTTCGAGCCGCCCGCCACCAGCTTCCACCAGTGCGTCAAGGCGGAACCGTTGCACACCGCCCGCCCCCATCCGTGGCGTCTGCACATACGTCTGGAACACAGCCAACGCGGCAGGTCTCAGCAACTTGGTCGCAAACCGCAGCCCCAGCGCGGAGCCGCCCCGGCCACCCGTCTTGTCGTCGGCAGCTGTCGGCAAGTCCATCAGAAAACGGCGCGGATCGGCCAATCCAGAGGCTGCAAGCTGCGCTTCGATCGCGGGCACGACGTGCTCATCGACGATCGCGCGAATGACCTGTTCGGCGCCAATTCCGGCGCGGTCGGCCTTGACCAGGCGAGCCTGCACCGTGCCGTCATGGGCAATGTCGTAATCGACGACGATCAATCCTGCCGTGCGCTGCCCAAGATCGATCGATGAGATCCGCAGATTGTCGCGCGCGTCTGGCTCGCCGGTGCGGCGACGCACACAATCCACGAGATCGGTGAAGCCGCCTTTGAACGTGCGGCGAACCTCGTTGAACAGGTAGACGAGCTGCATGCCAACGTCAGCTCCAATGCCAAGCGTGACCTGCGGCATTGCTGGATGCGCGAAGGGCCCTGGCTGATCCCATTGTTGCGTTCGCCACACGAGATCAATCGCGTTGTGGACCCGCTCGACGAGAAGCTGGCGATCGAAGACTGGCATGGCGATCGGCGTTGCAATTACGATGCGTTCGATGTGCCGAATGGCGGTGCCGTCAGACGGCTGCCCTGCGAACGGATTTGCCGCATCGGCCGAATTGAGTTCGCTGATGGTGTGCAGCAACAGTTCGACGATGAAGAAACCGATCAGCGAGGACGGCGAGAACCGAGGCCGCATGGTGGGCGTCGGCGCGCTTTCCCCGCCCGGACCAGCGAGCAGCCCATCCGCGCGCGCCGCCATATCGCCTGTTTCGGAGAGGTATCGCAGGGCGTCTCCGGTCACCATCGGCGAGGATTTAGAGCCCCCGTCGGTCGTCGAGAACCGCCAAACCGATGAGGATGCGCCAGTTTGGTCGAGACCCGACGCAATGTCGCTGAGCCCGGTCACGCCCTCCGTCGCGTTGACCCGCAACGCCAGTCGCTGAGCCTCCGCGCCGATCCGCACGAGGCTCGTCCATGTGAACGCGTCCGGGCGCCCGCTGCGTCGCGAATGGGCCGCATTGCCAAATGTTTGATTGTCGAATTCGATCACCGTTGCGATCGGCCCCGTATGAAGCGTCACGGGATCTGTGAGATCGCGCAGGCGCAATCCGAAAGCCTGCGATTGGGCCATCGCGATGTCGGGGGGAAGGGCGCGGTTGCGCTCAAACAGCAGCGCCGTCGTCTCGGCGGGCCCGACATCGACAACAAGGTCAAAGCCAGAGCGCGCGACCGGCAGCGCATTGGAGACACTGTCGATAAAACGGATTTGCGGCGGTGAGGCCGCTCGCTTCAAGATTTTGAGAAACGTCAGATAGCGCGCGATGTGGGTGAGCGTAAAGCGCGAGGCTTCGGGTGTGGTTTTCTCAAACCCGGCCTCTTCCAGATCGGCAAGCGATCCATCCTGCATGGTGGGTATGCCGGCACAACACTCCTTGAGCCAGACATCGATCCAGGGTGCGCCCAGAAAGCCCGACAGGTCCTCAGGCGTATCCACCAGCAGGAATGTCGAAGAAAACATTGCGTCATCTATGTTGGGCGCAAGATACGCGGCCTGGTCGGCGCGCGAGCGGTGATCAAGACGGCTATCGAAAGCAAATACCGCCTTGAGCTGTTGGGCTCCACGCAGGCCTTCCGCGGGCTTTGCTACAAAAATCCTAGCCCAGTTTGTGGGGCCCTGGTCGAACCGGAGCGCACCGCCGTCAGTGCTGCCGAGCGCACGAAAAAACGGCACCGGCACCCAGGTATCGAGAAATGGCTCGATGGCCTCCAGGCCGGTGAACGACATCGTCTCCGTCGGACCCAGCGGCCGGAACGTCACCGGATGCCAGATCGTGCCGTCACTTCCGCTGTCCGTTGCGAGCGGCAACAGCACGCGTCTTTTACCAAGCGTGCTTTCGATCTCATCTTCCGTGTACCACTGCCGCACCATCGGCAGCGTCGCGATGCCGATGGTGGCGTCCAGGAACTGCAGTCCTGAGGACGGGACGAGCCGACGCACTTGCTCGAAGGAACCCGGTTGCGCGGCGTGCGCGCCCTGACGGGTCTCCGTATCAAATGCCTGCTCCCGTCTCTCGACCACCATTCCACCCGCTCGAACCAAAACCGGTCAATTCCGCACGATGGGTGGCTCAACGCATTTTCTGGCGCCCCCGCCCAAGGCTCAACATTCATAAGCGTTAACACGTCATTAGGAACGTCGCACACACCCCATTTTCAAACTCGACACTCAACCCGTCGCAAAAAAGCCATAGGTGGCCTGCGGTACGGTGGGAAACAAAGTTCAAAATCACAATGAATGCCGTTGTCGGCAGTGCCGAGTTGGTTGCTGGTGAGTGCGCGTGTCAGTCCGACTGAGCGCGAACCAACCACGCCCGCTTTACTCCATCTCGGCGGCGATCCATTTCAGTACTCTGTTTGAGTGATCCGTCGCCGCAAGTTCGCGCGTTTACTGTACGCTTTTTGGAAGAAACAGCTGTGAGGATGCCGTGCGCAAACTGTTGTCCATCGCTGCTGGATTGCTAACCGCAGGCACACTCGCCGCCCCCCCGGCTGCCTTGGCCGCCGGTTCCGCTTGGGACCACACGTTCCAGTCCATCGATGGCAAGCCGATGCCACTGTCGGCCTTTCGCGGCAAAGTCCTCCTGGTCGTCAACACGGCCTCGTTCTGTGGCTTCACCCAGCAGTACGCCGCGCTCCAGAAACTCCACGAGACATACGAAGCGCGCGGGCTCGTCGTCGTTGGCGCCCCGTCCAACGATTTCGGCGGCCAGGAGCCCAAGAGCGAAGCCGATGTAAAAACCTTCTGCGAAGGCGCATTTGGGATCACGTTCCCCCTGACGGCCAAAATCCATGTGCGCGGTAGCGAACAGCACCCCTTCTATGCCTGGGCGTCCGACACGCTTGGTGCGATGAATGCGCCGTGGTGGAATTTCCACAAGTATCTCGTCGGTCGCGACGGCAAACTTGTCACCGCGTTTGGCACCCGAACCGAGCCGCAGTCACCCGATGTTGTGAAGGCCATCGAGGCCGAACTCGCCAAACCTGCGCCAACCGCGAATCTACTGCCGTGAGGGCGGCTGATGGCCTGTTTGAACCGACCCGAGCTGCAGGCCTCGCCCGCCTTGCAGCGTTTGCCCCAAAGGCTGGCCGCGCCTACGCAAACCACCGCAACGAAGACACCGGCACCGGCCCGCGCGGTAATGTGTCGATGCTATCCCCCTATCTTCGCCACCGCCTGATCACGGAACGCGAAGTTCTCGAGGCCGTGCTGGCCCGTCACACCCCAGAGGCAGCCGAGAAATTCATCCAGGAAGTCTGCTGGCGGACGTATTGGAAGGGCTGGCTCGAGATGCGGCCCGATGTCTGGCGGCACTACACCGAGGACGTGACCCGATTGCGGGCCAGCGCTGCCAAAGATGGTGAGCTGTCGCGCCGCCTTCATGCCGCTGAAACCGGGCAAACAGGCCTCGCCTGCCATGACGCGTGGGTCAGCGAGCTCATCGAGACGGGTTATCTGCACAACCATGCGCGCATGTGGTTTGCGAGCATCTGGGTTTACACGCTGCGTCTGCCTTGGCAGTTGGGGGCCGACCTCTTTATGCGCCACCTGCACGACGGCGATCCGGCGGCAAACACGCTCTCTTGGCGCTGGGTGTGCGGCTTGCAAACGGCGGGCAAAACCTATCTCGCGCGTTCCGACAATATCGAGCGCTATACCAACGGCCGCTTTGCGCCCCACGGCGAACTCGCAGGCGACGCGCCTCCCGTGGTCGACACGTACGAACTGCCGCGGATGACAAAGATCGGCGCAGCTGGCCGATTGGCGCCGGGCCAGCGGGTCGCGCTTATCGTATCCGAAGACGACCTGTCTCCCGAAAGCTGGCCCGTGCCCGCCCAGTCTGTTGCAGCCGTCATCGGCTTGCGCACAGTCGGTGGCGCAACCGCCGCAAGCGCGAACGTCACAGCGTTTCGCGAGGCCGCGTTGGCAGATGCGATGGCCCGCGCGCAGGCGGCGTTCTCGTGTCCCGTGCTGGTTCAACCGGCATCGTCTGCGGCATCCACTGAGCACATCCTGGCGTTTACGTCGAAATCCGGCGCGGACGCCTTCGTCACCATGGACGCGCCGGTCGGACCAACCGCTGATTTGGTCCGTCCCCATCTGGCAAGCTTCGCAAAATCGGGCTGGCCGGTCACGCGGCTGCGGCGCGACTGGGACGATATGCTTTGGCCGCACGCGACCCACGGTTTCTTCCGCCTGAAGGAAAAAATTCCCTCCGTGCTAGATCGGCTCGCGCTCGGCCGCCAACCCGAACTGCCGCTGGGCCCGTGATGTCTATGCCGTCGATAGCCTGAGAGCGTGCAATCAATGGCGCGACCGGGCACGCGTCGGGTCTAAATGGACGCCGAAGTAAGGCCCGATGATGCCCGTCACGGAGCCACCCACGTCGCATTGAGGGCACCGTCATCACCCCACGTGAACCGGGCCCGACGATGCCCTTGTGCGGCCAGATAGAGCCACTCCACTTCCATAATCGTGACAACCACGACGGTAAAATTCTGGCGGCCATCGGCGAGGATGGCGTCGTCGATCCGAGGCTCAGCGCGCGATTGCCCAGGCGCTGGACCTTGCCGGTAGCACATCATGCTCATGGGCCGCGATCCAGCCCACGCCTGCTCAGCGAGCGCGCTATCCCCGTGCAACGCGGCCAGCCCGCTGACCCGCAGTTGCACCTTGCGGCCGGCATCATATCCGAGCACCGCGATGCGCGGATCGCCCGTGAGTTCACTGAACTTGCCACTGCGCCGGTCGGTATGAAACCGCAGCGTGCGGCTTGCAGCGTCAAGCCCCCTCAGCACGACGGTCCGCACCTGCGGCCGCCCGTCCAATCCCGTCGTGGCAACCGCTGGCGTATGCATCGGCGCGCGGCGATCGACGGTTCCGCGCCCGAGGATGCGCCAAGCT
>JBBRKD010000048.1:0-8004 GCA_038218255.1 Hyphomicrobiales bacterium
TTCGAATCCCACCGCCCCGACCATTCTTTTTCCGTGCAGAGCCCCACCGCCAGCACGAACAGCGCGCCGAGCGCCAGCGGCCCGACACCCATCAAAACAATAACTTGGTTCATGGCGAGCAGCGGCACCAGCCAGCCCAGCTGCAAAGCAAGATTGTAGCGTGCGTCGATCGTCAGTCGCCCGACAATCAGCCACACGCACGCGACTGCAAGGCCGCACAGATCGTAATTGAACACATACGGCAGCGCGAGGGGCGTTGCGGCCACGATCAAGAACGCTCGCTTTGCCGGATCAGACGATTGGCGCACGGCCCAACACGTCACCGCGATCACCACCGCCGAGAGGCAGGCCTGGATCGCCATCGCCGCTTCGTAGGGCACACCCCAACTGCGCGGGGTCGCAAACCACGTCGGCATCATGATGACGTAAAAGCCTTTCCACTCCATCAGGAGATGCAACTGATAGGCGCGGGTCTGGGTCAGATAGTTCACCCATGGCTCGGTCCCAAACAGGGTGAGCGAAAGGGCAACCAGTGCGCCCGTCGTCACAGCGGCGGCAGCAATCGTCCGCCACGCACCAAGCGCCAGCAGCACACACGCGAGTACGAGGCCCAGATGCGGCTTGAACGATAGCAGCCCAAACAAAATGCCAGCAACCACCGGCCGCCGTTCGATCAGCATCACGCCAGCCATCAACAGCGCCGAACTCAAACACCCATTTTGGCCGCTGAGCCCGTTGATCAGTACGGCGGGCGACACCGCGAGGAGGCCGACGGCTGCGAGCCGCTGTTCTCGGCCTACCTCCCACAGCATGACAGCTGAAAGAGTCGCAAACGTCACCGCCAGCCAGACCGCGAGCCCCCAAAAATAGGGCAGCTGCGCAAACGGCCAGAACAGGATGATGGCCGACGGGGGATAGCTGAAATTATGCGGATTGACCGGCTGGCCGAACGTCGCGTCGAGCAGCGGCAGATATCCCATCAAATCGTAGAGCAGGCTCGCCTTGCCTGAAAACGCGATCTGGGGCCCAGCCCACGTATTGATAAAATCGCGGCCGATCTGATTGCCGCTGATGTCCATGCCGTTGGCCGCTGGCCAATAGAACCTGATCAGCAGCGGCGCCAACAGGCAGAGCGATCCCACCACGTAAAGGGTCATCGTCGGCAGGGCCACGGGCGTTGTTGCCAGACGGACCAGAGAGGTTCTGATCGAGGGCGTTGATATTGACATCGGCAGGCTCACTCCCATCGCAACGGCAGGCCAAGGCGGGATCGTCTGCGTCAAGCGCTGCCGTGCCATGCAGCGCTGCGTTCCAGCATCCTAGGTGCGATTGGTTACCGTTCCCTCTCAGCGACGCGGTGCGACATCGATCAAAAGACTGCCACGGCGACACGTTGACAATGCCGCCGCACGTCCATAGCTCGAAGACCGTGGCGTTGTGCTAAAACCCTGCCAAGCAATCACAAGGTCGCCGATCATGACGGTTCGTATCTACAAGCCATCCAAGACGGCCATGCAGTCGGGCAAGGGCGGCACCGACGAATGGATCGTAGAACCCGACGCGAGTGCGGCGATCACCGTTGATCCCCTCATGGGCTGGAGCGGCTCAGCCGATACCGACAAGCAGGTTCGCCTCAGCTTTCCAACGCGGGACGCAGCCATCCGCTATGCCGAGCAGGCAGGCCTTGCCTACACAATCACCGAGCCCTCGACCCACAAGACGAAACCGCGCTCGTATGCCGATAACTTCAAGTTTGGCCGCATCGGCAGCTGGACGCATTGAACGGCACGCATCGAACGGCACGCATTGAATGGCACGCCTGGAACAGCGTGAACGCTCGTGCGGCTCAGGTGCCACCTCACAGCCATTGACAGCCGCCCGCACGCTTAAGACACTACGACGCGTGTGCCGTGCTCCGGAGTTCCCATGCGTCGTGCTGTCCTCTGGTCCCTGAGTGCTGGTCTCGCCGCGTTCTCCCTCGGACCTGGAATTGCCCGCGCCGAAGCCCCGTCTGAATTGCGCGGACACGGCGGCCCGGTCAAAGCGGTGGCCACGCTGGGCAACGGCGCAACCCTTGTGACCGGCGGGTTCGACAGCACCATCATCGTGTGGGACCGCGCTACGGGGGCTGCACGCCGCGTGCTGCGGTTTCACGGGTCGACCGTCAACGCGCTGGTCGGCTATGGCGCTGGGTGCTTCGCATCAGGCGGCGAGGATGGTCGGATCGCGCTCTGGTGCGGCCTTGAGCCCGTCCCGATCCAAGTCCTTTCCGGCCACACCGCGCCGATCACGCAACTGGCGGTGTCGCCTGATGGACGCGTGCTGGCGAGCGCCTCGTTCGACCGCACGGTCCGCTTCTGGCCGCTCGATGCCGCCGTCCAGCCTGCACCGCCGCCGCCCCCTACCTTGGACAGCTTTGCAAGCCCGGTCGCAGCCGTCGCCTTTCTGCCCGATGGCCTAAGCGTGATCACCGCCAGCTACGACGGGACGGTTGCCATCACCGGCTGGGCGGGGATCGCCGCCCCGCGCCCGTTAAGCCTTGGCGTTCCCGTCAACGCCGTGACCGTTCTGCCCGGCGGCGGCATGGCAGGCGGCATTGGAGGCGGCTCTGGTGGAGGCTTTGCGGTCGCAGGCGCAGACGGCCATGTCCGCATCCTCAATCTGGATCTCACCGTACGCGGCGACCTCGATGTCGGGTCAGGCCCACTCACAGCCCTCGCCGTGAGCCCGGACGGAACACGCCTTGCGACCGCAGGCATGCGCACACAGGTCACGGTCATCGATGCGGCCCGTCTGGCCGTCGCCTTTGATATTCTGGGCCCTGGCCTGCCGGTGTGGAGCCTCGCATTTTCCCCCGATGGACGCGAGTTGTACACCGGTGGCCAGGATCGCGCGGTACGCCGCTGGGAGGCAGCCACCGGCCGACCGTCGGGGCGCGAGGTCGAGGGGGCAGCGCCGCCTCCGCTGCCGTTTCCCGACGACCGGGGGGCGCAGGTGTTCAAGGCTTGCCTCGCCTGCCACGGCGTGACGCCCGACGACACCGGCAAGGCCGGGCCGTCGCTTGTCGGCGTGTTCGGTCGCCGGATCGCCTCGGCCCCCGGCTACACCTATTCGGCTGCCCTTCAGGGCCTCGACATCGTCTGGACGGCTCACACCATCGCTGAACTCTTTATCAAGGGGCCAGCGGTCTATACGCCTGGAACGAAAATGCCCGAGCAGACATTGACGGATGCCGCCGACCGCGATGCGCTCATCGCTTGGCTCGCCAAGGCGACGATCCCGCCAGCAGCACCACTCACGGCGCCGCCCCCGCACTAACAGGCGGCCCGGCCTGTTGCGCGTCGGGTCTATGCGGTCACCGTCTGTTGGCATCTGGGCGCTCGCTCAAGTGACCCTCGCTGAAATGGCTGGGCGTGCGGACCGGGGCCTTTTGATGTACGCTTGCAACGCCCGTAACCCGAGAGGCACCGCGCCATGGCCCCATCAACCAAATTCAAGACTGCGAACCCCCAGACTGTGAACCCCCAGACTGGCACCTCGAAGAACCGTTTGCAGGTGCACGATCCGATCTGGAGCGAACTCCGCGCCGAGGCCGAACGCGCAATCGCAGCCGAGCCCGCGCTGGGCGGGTTCATCTTTGCAACCGTTCTTAGTCACGACCGCCTCGAAGATGCGATCTGCTACCGGCTCGCCCAGCGCCTCAATCACGCCGACGTGGACGCAGGACTGATCACGCGCACATTCCTCGACGTGCTCGACGCCGGGCCAGATCTTGGCGTCACCTTCCGCGCCGATCTCGCAGCCGTCCGCGACCGCGATCCCGCCTGCACACGCTTCCTTGAGCCGCTGTTGTACTTCAAAGGCTTCCACGCCCTCGTCACCCACCGCTTTGCCCACGCGCTGTGGACGGCAGGGCGACGCGACTTTGCCCTCTACCTGCAGAGCCAGTCATCGCGCATCTTCAGTGTCGACATCCATCCAGGCGCGCGCTTTGGCAACGGCATCATGCTCGACCACGCAACCGGCTTCGTCGTCGGCGAAACGGCCGTGATCGGCGACAATTGCTCGTTCCTGCATGCCGTCACGTTGGGCGGCAGCGGCAAGGAAATCGGCGACCGCCATCCCAAGATCGGCGACAACGTGCTGGTTGGCGCTGGCGCTAAAATTCTCGGCAACATCAGGGTTGGCAACTGCTCGCGCGTGGCATCCGGCAGTGTTGTCCTGCAGGAGGTTCCACCCATGACGACGGTGGCCGGCGTTCCCGCCAAGGTCGTCGGCCCGTCGGGCTGCCCAGAGCCTGCCCGCACGATGGTCCAAGGCTTGATGCCGGGCGATTGTGGATGCAAGACTGGAAAGTCCTGATCTGCGTGTTGCGTCTATGCCAAACCGCTTTCGCCCTGTATGAGCGGGGCCACATCATCTCCCCCCCTGCAGCAGGAACATCCCGTCCGTGAAAAAAGAAGAGATGGCGAAGGTCCAGGCCTTCCTTCGCAAGCGTTTCGGCAACCCCAAGATCGAGGTCCGCGCGCGGCCCAAAAAAACCGACAGCGCGGAAGTGTACATCGGCGGGGCCGACGAGGATTTCCTCGCCGTGCTCTATCGCGAAGATGAAGACGGCGAGGTGTCCTATCAGTTCCAGATGGCGATCCTCGACATCGATCTTGAAGACGCTTGAGGATAACCGGCCATGGCCTTGTATGAACTGAACGGCAAACGCGTCCAGACGCCAGCCGCCGACCGCTTCTTTGTCGCCGACAATGCCCTCGTCATCGGCAATGTCGAGATCGGCGACGAGGTCAGCATATGGTTTTCGACGGTCATTCGCGGCGATAACGACAAGATCACCATCCGCGCCGGTGCCAACGTGCAGGACGGTTGCGTCCTCCACGTGGACCCTGGTTTTCCCATCGACATCGGCGAAGGGGCAACGATTGGCCACAAGGTGATGCTGCATGGCTGCACGATTGGTCGCGGGTCGCTCATCGGGATGGGTGCCATCATCCTCAATGGCGCGGTCATCGGCGAAGAGTGCCTCATCGGGGCCAACACGCTCATCCCCGAGGGCAAAATCATTCCGCCCCGCTCGATGGTTCTCGGCTCGCCCGGCAAGATCGTTCGCCAGCTGACGGATGAAGACATGCCGCGCCTGACGCGGGGGCCGGCCAACTACAAGCGGATTTTCCGCGAGTATGCGCTCGGATTGCGCCTTCAAACCTGAGGACGCCCAGGATCTCCCAAGATACTCCCAGCATCCTGTTGTCTACAACTTTTGGGGGTCTTGACACGGCGAAGTCATGCGTTTGCGACTTGCGGCTTTGTTTGGCACATTGTACGCCCAAGCTCAGTCGTGTGACACTCATGTCGTTTTTCGCCGTCGCTTCAGGGGTTTGATCTTCAATGATGAACAAGCCGGTCGGAGACGGCACGATCGTGCCAGCTGCAGCCGTAGCCGTTCCTGCAACGCGCCTGCACCTGTCCACGATTGACACCGGTCAAAGCCTCAAGTCGCGTGCCTATGACGCCTTGAAGGCCGCGATCCTGCGGATGGATCTGTATGCGCCCGAAGCCGAGCTGCGCCTCGACGAGCGCGATCTTTCGGCGAAGTTTGGCGTTAGCCGCACCCCGCTGCGGGAGGCGTTGGCTCAACTCGACCAGGAGGGGCTTGTTAAAATTCAGCCCCGCCGGGGCATCTTCATCGTCCGCAAGACGAAAGCCGAGATCTTGGAGATGATCACCGTCTGGGCAGCACTCGAGAGCATGGCGGCCCGCGTGGCAACATCAGCTGCGACCGACGCTGAAATTGCCGCCCTGCACGCCCTCGTTGATCCCTTCTCGCAAAACGGTGTCGCCCTGCACATGGGCGAATACTCAGATGCCAACATCGCCTTCCATGCCGCCATCATTGCGCTTGCAAAGTCGCGCCTGATTTCCGACCTCACCGACGCGCTGTTCTTCCACGTCCGCGCCATGCGCCGCCGCACGATCACCGAAGCTGATCGCGCCAGCCGCTCGATCATCGACCACCGCGACATCGTTGAAGCGCTCGAAGCCCGCGATGCCGATCGCGCCGAAGCACTCGTCCGGCGCCATACGCTGGCGCTCCGCGATCACATCGCGCGCGATGTCGACTTCAAGTAAGTCTCAGCTCCCACACTCGTTCGCCGCAACGGAACCCAAACGATGACGCAAGCGCTTTCAGGCATCCGCATCCTCGACTTCACCCACGTGCAGTCCGGGCCAACCTGCACCCAGTTGCTGGCGTGGTTTGGGGCCGACGTCATCAAGGTCGAACGTCCCGGCGAAGGCGACATCACGCGCGGCCAGCTGCGCGACGTCCCCAATGCGGACAGCCTCTATTTCACGATGCTCAACCACAACAAGCGCTCGATCACGCTCGACACCAAGAGTGTGGCTGGCAAAGACGTGCTGCGCCGCTTGATCCTCGCCTGCGACGTGCTGGTCGAGAACTTCGCCCCTGGCGTGCTCGACCGGATGGGGTTTGGCTGGGACGTGATCCACACCCTCAACCCGCGCATGATCGTCGCCTCCATCAAAGGCTTCGGCCCTGGTCCCTACGAAGACTGCAAAGTCTATGAAAACGTCGCCCAGTGCACCGGCGGGTCGGCGTCCACCACCGGGTTCCGCGACGGGCTCCCAACCGTGACGGGCGCACAGATCGGCGACACCGGCACCGGCCTGCACCTAGCCGTCGGCATTCTGGCGGCCCTCAACCAGCGCCACGCGACAGGCCTTGGCCAGCGCGTCGACGCCGCGATGCAGGACGGCGTTTTGAACCTGTGCCGCGTGAAACTACGCGATCAGCAGCGTCTCGCCCATGGCCCGCTGCGCGAATACAGCCAGTTCGGTGATAACATCGAGTTTGGCGACAGCGTTCCACGCGCTGGCAATGATTCAGGCGGTGGCCAGCCCGGGCGCATTCTCAAATGTAAGGGCTGGGAAACCGACCCCAACGCGTACATCTATTTCATCACCCAGGCGCCGGTCTGGGAGAAGATCTGCGACATCATCGGCGAGCCTAACTGGAAGACACACCCAGACTACGCAAAGCCTGCCGCCCGCCTCCCGCGCTTGAACGCGATTTTTGCGCGCTGCGAGCAGTGGACGATGACCAAGACCAAGTTCGAAGTCATGGACATCCTCAACAAGGACGATGTCCCCTGCGGGCCGATCCTGTCGATGAAGGAACTGGCCGAAGACCCAGCCTTGCGTGCAAGCGGCACCATCGTTGAAGTCGATCACCCCGTGCGCGGCCGTTACTTGTCCGTCGGCAACCCGATTAAGCTGTCGGCGAGCCCGACGGTCGTGACACGCTCGCCGCTGTTGGGTGAGCACACCGACGAGGTGCTGGCCGACGTTTTAGGCTACACGATTGAGGAAGTGTCGGCCGTCAAGGCGTCGGGCTGCACGGCTCCGCCGAAGAAAGCGCTCGCAGCGGAATAACGCAGCTTAACCCGGTTGAAACCTTCGCAGCACTAACCTCCAGCGCTAACCGACGAAGTTGCGCGGCCGGGGGACGACGAATGGACGGTAGTCTGCAGCTGACGGGCGTTGAGCCGACGGGGGCACTGCAGACGGTGGCGCTGCAACTCACGGGCGTCACCAAAACCTTCGCCAAACGCGCCGTTGACGGCATCAATCTGACCGTCAAGCCCGGCGAATTCTACGCGCTCCTTGGCCCCAACGGTGCAGGCAAAACCACAACCTTGCGCATGGTGGCTGGCCTCCTCAAGCCCGATGCCGGCGCGATCTCGATCTTCGGCGTGGACGCCATTGCCGACCCGATCGCTGCCAAGCGGATCACCGCCTGGCTCCCCGATGAGCCAATGATCTACGACAAGCTCACCCCGCTCGAATATCTGGAGTTCATCGCGGGGCTCTGGCAGGTCCCGGCCCCGCTGGCCCGCGACCGCGCCGATGAGCTGCTTGAAACTCTAGAACTGACCCAACACGCCCACACCCGTTGCGAGGGGTTCTCGCGCGGCA
>JBBRKD010000049.1:0-7940 GCA_038218255.1 Hyphomicrobiales bacterium
ATTTGTCACGTTGGAAGGCGTTGGTCGCATCGAACGCGACCCCGAGCTGATCAAGGAGCTGTGGTCACCGGCGTGGAATGTCTGGTTTCCTAAGGGCCAGTCCGACCCAGATGTGTGCATCATCCACATGACGGCCACGTCGGGTGAGTTCTGGGACAACGGCGGGTTTAACGGCGTGAAATTTATGTTCTCAGCCGCCAAAGCTCTGGTATCGGGCGAAAAACCCAAACATGACGCCGTTTTGAACGCAAAAGTTGCTCTCTGAAAAAGCCAGCTGAATGAAGCTGGCGCGTCGTCTGCAGCAAAGTCGCATCAAACCGCCACGCCCGCGATACGCCGATAGACGAAGGGCGGCGGCGTGGCATCACTGCTCTCACCACTGGCGAGCGCCACAAATTCCGCATGACGCGGCGACAGCCCGCACGCCGGATCGACATTTGTCGGATCGCCCGTCAACATCATCGCCTGACAGCGGCATCCGCCCCAGTCGATCTCGCGCCGGTCGCAGCTCTTGCACGGGTCTTTCATCCAGCTCGTGCCGCGATACATCTCAAACGCCTGCCCGGTCAGCCAGATGTCGGACAACGACTTCTCGCGCACGTTGTCGAAGATCAGCCCTGGGATGCTTTCGGCCGCATGGCATGGCAGCACCTTGCCGGCCGGCGTGATGTTCATCGATCCGCGCCCCCAGCCGCCCATGCACGGCTTGGGCCTGCTCGCGTAATAGTCGGGCACGACGAAATCAAACACCATCACGCCTTTGTATTTTTCCCGCGCCGCCTCCACGATCTCGACCGTCTTCATCACCTGCGCGCGCGTCGGCATCAGCCCCGCGCGATTTTTCAGCGCCCACGCGTAATACTGGACGTGCGCAACCTCGAGCCGCCCCGCCCCCATCTCAACCGCAAAGTCGATGATGGCTGGCAGGTTTTCGATGTTGGCCCGGTGGATCGGCGCGTTCACCGTCAGCGGCATGCCAAGTTCGCGCACCCAGCCGCAGAGCTCGCGCTTCTTGGCGAGGCCGCCCTTGTAGGCCGAAATCCGCTCGGCGTTCGCCTCGTCCACATCTTGGATCGAGAGCTGCAAATGATCGAGCCCCGCATCGTAGAGCGCGCGAAGACTGTCCTTCGTCAGCAGCACGCCAGCGGTGATGAGGTTGGAATACATGCCCACTTCAGCCGCCGTCTTGACGAGGTCGACAAGATCCTTCCGCGCCGTCGGCTCGCCCCCCGACAGATGGAGCTGCAGGATACCAAGTGCGGCCGCCTCGCGAAACACGCGCTGCCATTCAGCCGTTGAGAGTTCGCTGTTGGGCTTGTCCATCTCCAGCGGATTGGAGCAATACGGGCACTGCAACGGACACTTGTGGGTGAGTTCAGCGAGCAGCCCCATGGGCGCGCGCCCGCCTGCAGGAGTGGCGCTGTGGTCGGCGCGTTCGACCGGGAGTTTAGCAACCGGCAGGACTTCGTTCATAGCCGCAGAACTCCCTTGTCGGCGAGGTCCTGAACCATCTGGACGATGTCGCCTTGAATTTCACCGAGTGGTGCACTGTAGTCTTTGGCGAGCTGCACGGCGATATCCTGCACGCTGCGAACGCCATCACATAACTTCAACACTTCGACAGCGACGTCGTCGGGCTCGAACACGCGTTCCGGCGCCAGAATAATCCACCGCCCCCGCCCGGCATCGTGCCTCAGCTTGATGTGCTTGGGCAGCGAAGGCTTGGCCTCGGGCGTCGCCATCGCACGCGTGCGGGGGGAGGGAGCGTCGGTCATGCGGTCCACATCTCTATCGGAATCATCGACTTCTTAGGCCGTCCCGCTTTGCCTACCCGTGCGTCAGCGGCGGGCGCGTTTCGCTCGGCGCGCCCTTCGCTGGATCGAACGCACCTGGCGGAATATGACCCGCCACATACGCATTTTGCAGTGCGTCTAGCATCACCCAAAGCACATTGCACTTGAAGCGCACGGCATCGACACACGCCTCCTGCTCATCGCGTGTTTTGGCGTGCGCCAGCACATAGGCGAGCGCGAAATCGCTGTCGCGCGGGGCCTGCGTCAGCCGCCGCTTGAAATACGCCATCACCGTATCGTCGATGAAGTCATAGCCTTCGAGCATACCCGAGATGCGCTCTTTGTGGATTTTGGGCGCAAACAGCTCTGTCAGCGATGAGGCCACCGCAACGGTCAGCGGCTGCTCGCGCACGAACTGCACATAGGCTTCCACCGCAAACCGCGTCGCAGGCAGTGCTCCCCGCATGGACTGCACATAAGAGCGCTCCAGGCCGAGCCCGTCGGTGAGCACCATCCAGCGTTCGATCCCGCCTGGCTCGTCGCCGAAGCCGTCGTGGTCGAGCATGCGGTGTGCCCATTCGCGGCGCAATTCACGGTCGAGGACGCGGCTCATGAGGGCCGCATCCTTGCGCGGCACGGCCGACTGATAGCAATACCGATTGAGCGCCCAGGCCTGCACTTGCCCCTTGGCGAGCTTGCCGTGATGGAGTGCGTGATGGAACGGGTGTTTGTCGTGATAGCGCTCAGCGCCAACGGCCCGGATCGCCGCCTCGAAGTCGGCGACATTCCACGGTGCCACCGTTGCTGCTGCCAGAGTTTGGGTTTTGACGATTTCGTTCATAGCCGCACCTCCATCCCGTCGTAACCAACCTGCCATCCCGCTGCTTCGACCGCGTGTCGCGCTGCCGAGTTGTCGTCGAGCACCGGGTTTGAATTGTTCATATGCACATAAATACGGCGCGCGATGTCCAGTGGCTTGACGGCCGCGATCGACCCGTGCGGCCCCGACATCGAGATATGCCCCATCCGTTGTCCGGTCTTTTGCGACAGGCCCTGCGTGAGCATCTCATCGTCGGTATAGAGCGTGCCGTCGAGGAACAGGCACTGCGCGCCCCTGATGCGCTCGGCCAACGGCGCGTCAATTTCCGCACATCCCGGAATATAGAAGAACTCAGCCCCGCTCGCAGTCGCACGCACGCACAGCCCGATGGTATCGCCATCCCGGCTGCCGAAGTTCGCCCCCGCCGTCTCAAGATAGAGCGCAATCTTACCCGGCACCGCAAACGCTTCGACCGTCAGCCCCAAGTCCACCCCAGCCCCGCTCATGGCAAGCGGCTGATCGAGCGGCAGCGCGATCCGTGGCGCGTTGGCCGGTGCAACAACGTTGAACACAGAGTTTACAGCGAGCGTTGCCAGCACACGGTCGGCGCCATAGATCGAGAACGGCTGCCCCTCTCGCAGATTGATCAGCCCGGCAATATGATCAACATCCCCGTTGGTCAAAACCACGGCCCGGATGGGACTATGACGTAGCTCAGCGCCCGCATGGGCTTGCAACTGAGGTGTATCGTTGATCTGCTGGCGCAGGTCGGGCGACGCGTTGAGCAACAGCCAATTATCGCCGTCGACACTCACCGCAAGCGACGACTGCGTGCGCGGCTTAAAATCGGGGTGTCCGGCGCGGGCTGAGGCGCAATTGCGGCAATTGCAGTTCCACTGAGGGAACCCGCCCCCTGCAGCTGCGCCAAGAATCTTAATGATCATGGGTGGCCCGGAGCCAAGCAAGCGGGCGTTACGACCACCGGTCGCGCACACGCCGCGCTACAAACGAAAAACGGCGGTCGGGGGACCGACCGCCGCATCGAAACAGCTAACGCCTGAAGCGCGCGCTGAACCGTACCGACCTTAGATGAGGTCGATGTCAGCTGGGAGATAGGCGGTGACTTCCATGCCAACGGCCTGCTCGCGAACCTGCGGCTTGTTCCAGATCTTCATGATATTTCCTCCAAAGGGGTGATAGCCATTCATCCAAGGGATGACCCCGCCGAGGACCACCCATTGAAGCGGGCACTTTTTGAGTGCCGCTTCAAACACCGGATCGGATACCTCTTGTCAAGGTCCAACCCGGCGATGTCAGTCATAAACCATGACCCGCCAATCCTGCGCAATACAACACTATCTCACGAACCTGTGTCCCGGCGTTGACCACGGGCAAAGCGCAGCAGTCAACCCTCGGCGCGAGCCAGCGGTCGAGCAAACCATTCTTTGATGATACCAAAAACAGAAACAATGTGCTTTTCACGACCCTCCTCGGCGGCATTTACTAGAAAAACTTTCTGATTCAGCATATAGCAAGTCCGGTACGAATGGCGTCTTACATCGCGCGCCGTGACCTGACACGATGAGGAGATTGCACGCGTGACCGCTTCCCCGTTCCTGCCCAAGTCGGCGCCATTCTCCGCTGAAGACATTGCGGCGTTGAATAACGTCGTCGGCCGCGCCAATGACAAGCAACGCAGCTGGCTTGCTGGCTTCCTCGCCGGGCTTGATGCGGCCCAGAGCGGAACGATTGCTGCCGCAGCACCCCCCAAGGCCCGCATCCCGCTGACGATCCTGTACGGAAGCGAGTCCGGCAACGCCGAGGGCCTTGCCCTGAAAGCCAAGAAAATCGCCCAAAAGCAGGGCTTTGACGCCAAAGTGGTCGACCTTGGCGATATTGACGCCGCGGCCCTCACCAAGTTTACAAACGTCATCGTCTACACCTCGACCTGGGGCGAGGGCGATCCGCCCCAGCGCGCCGTCGACTTCCATAAATCGCTGATGGCCGATACAGCCCCCCGGCTCGACAAACTGAATTTCGCCGTGCTCGCGCTTGGCGACACCGCCTACGCCCAATTTTGCGCAGCTGGCATCGCGCTCGATGCCCGCCTGGAAGCGCTCGGTGCCAAGCGCATGGCCGACCGGATCGACCTCGATCTCGACTTCGCCAAGGCCGCCAATGCCTGGACCGACCGCACGCTCGAAGCTTTCCAGCCAGCAGGCTCAACAGTCGTCCACGTCGATTTCAAGTCGGTCCCCGTCACGGCCGACGACGATGAACCAGCCTTCACCGCCGACAGCCCGCTGGAGGCCGAAGTCTCGGCTCTGATCAATCTGAACGGCACGGGGTCCACGCGGGAAACCTGGCACGTCGAACTTGCGACTTCAGACGCTGCCTTCACATACCAACCAGGCGACGCCATCGGTGTGGTGCCGCAAAACGATCCTGAACTGGCCGCAAGCCTGCTCGACGCCACCGGCCTAAGCGGTCAGGCGGCCCTGATCAAAACGCTCGTCCAATCCCGCGATATCACGACGCTCACGCGCCCAATCGTGACCGCTTACGCCAAGCTGACAGGCCGCGCAGACGTCGCACAGCTCGCCGACGGCGACGCCTTCACCCGCTACGCTGCCGACCGTCAACTTGTCGATCTGTTCGCCGACCACAAAGAAAAGCTCACCTCCGACCAGTTGATCGGCCTCCTTCGCCCGCTTCCCGGCCGCCTCTATTCGGTTGCCTCCAGCCCCAAAGCCCACGAGGGCGAAGCCCATCTCCTCATCGGTGCCGTGCGCTGGGCATCCCACGGCCGCGCCCGCAAAGGCGTGACGTCGACCTACGTCGCCGATCGCCGCAAGGTCGGCGACACCGCCAAATTGTACGTTAAACCCAACCGTCATTTCCGCCTGCCGACAGACGCAAGCCGCCCGATCATCATGATCGGTGCCGGCACCGGCGTCGCGCCGTATCGCGCGTTTGTCGAGGACCGCGCCGAGGACGGCGCAACCGGCAAGAGCTGGCTGTTCTTTGGCGAGCGTAACTACACCAACGATTTCCTCTACCAGCTCGAATGGCAGGACCATCTGGCGAGCAAGGCGCTCTCGCGTCTCGACCTCGCCTTCTCGCGTGACCAGCCAGCCAAAATCTACGTCCAGCATAGGCTCTGGGAGCGGCGCGACGACGTGCTCGGCTGGATCGCCGACGGGGCCCACCTGTATGTGTGCGGCGATGAAAAGGGCATGGCCAAAGACGTCGATGCCATGCTCGTCAAAATCCTCGGCGAGGGCGACACAGGCTTGGCCAAACTCGCCGAGCTACGCAAAGCGGGTCGCTACCAGCGCGACGTGTATTAAAGCCAGCCCTCGCTACAGCCCAGCCGTCCAGATCAACGACCCCGACCCAACAGAGCCCCCCATGTCCGATACGCCTGCCCGCGCCAAGAACGAGATCATCAAGGAAAACAGCCACATGCTGCGCGGCGGCATCGCCGACGGCTTGAGCGACATGTCGACCGGCGCACTCGCCGAAGACGACACGGTGCTGCTAAAATTCCACGGGTCCTACATGCAGGACGACCGCGACGTGCGCGCCGAGCGCAGCAAGAAAAAGCTCGAAAAAGCCTTCACGTTCATGATCCGCCTGCGCATTCCCGGCGGCCTCGTCTCTCCCAAACAGTGGATCGCGCTCGACGACATCGCGTCGATTTACGCCAACGGCACGCTGCGCATGACGACGCGCGAAACCTTCCAGTACCACGGCATTATCAAGTCGAACCTCCGCACCACGATGCAGGCGATCGACAAGGCCTGCCTCGACACGCTGGCCGCCTGTGGCGACGTCAACCGCAACGTCATGTCGACGGCGAACCCCTATCTGTCTAAGGTCCACCGCGCAGCCTACGACCTCGCCCGCGATCTCTCCGTGCATCTTCTGCCACGCACGGGCGCCTATCACGAAATCTGGCTCGACGGCGAAAAGACCGGCGAAAAGACCGGCGAGAAGGTCGTCGAAAAGGCTGGCGAAAAGGCGGTCGAGCAGGCAGCCCCCGTCAAGCCCGCAAAAGACGATGTCGAACCGATCTACGGCCCCCTTTATCTCCCGCGCAAATTCAAGGCCGTGGTCGCCGTGCCCCCCGACAACGACGTCGACATTTACGCCCACGATCTGGGCTACATCGCCATCGTCGAACATGGCGACCTCGTCGGCTACAACGTCACGGTTGGCGGCGGCATGGGCATGACGCACGGCGAGCGCGACACCTTCCCGCGCACCGCCGACCCGCTCGGATTTTGCACCCCTGAACACGCCATCAAGGTCGGCGAGACCGTGATGACGGTCCAGCGCGATTGGGGCAACCGTGCCGTGCGCAAGCATGCCCGCCTCAAGTACACGATCGAGACTCACGGCATCGCTGCCTTCCGCGCCGAGGTTGAAAAGCGGCTCGGGTTTGCGCTGGCTCCCCCGCGCCCCTTCACGTTCGCCCGCACCTCAGACACCATCGGCTGGCACCAGACACCCGACAAGAAATGGCATCTGACACTGTTTGTAGAGGCCGGCCGCCTCAAGGATCGCCCAGGCGTCACAGCCCGTTCGGCCATCCGCGAGATCGCCGAAGCCGACCTCTGCCAGTTCGTCGTGTCCGCCAATCAGAACCTGATGCTGGCAGCCATCGCCCCGAAGGCGAAGGCAAAGATCGAAGCCATCTTGAAGGCCCATGGCGTCTCGACAGCCGTTCCCTCGGGCTTGCGCCGCAATGCCATGAGCTGCGTCGCGCTCCCGACCTGCGGCTTGGCGCTGGCCGAAGCCGAACGCTATCTGCCGACCCTCGTCACAGCACTCGAAGATAAGCTCGACGAAGCAGGTCTCGCCAACGACGACATCGTCATCCGCATGACCGGCTGCCCCAATGGGTGCGCGCGCCCCTACCTTGCCGAAATTGGCCTCGTCGGGCGCGGGCCCGGTCTCTACAACCTGTACCTGGGGGCAGCATTCGACGGCTCACGCCTGAACAAACTGGTCGCCCAGGACGTTGGCCACGACAAGATCATCGCCCTGTTGAGCCCGCTGTTCGTGAGATACGCAACAGACCGCGCGCCCGGCGAACGCTTTGGCGATTTCACGATCCGGATCGGCGCCGTCAAAGCCACGACCGGCGGCAACCAGTTCCACGCCGACATCCAACTGGCGGGCTAAGACGGCGCGGTGCGATCCCCAGCACGACGCTACGCCGATCCGCTCAATGCCCGCCCTTCGCCACGAGGCCAAAAGCAGCCAGCAGCAGCACGGCTCAGAGGATCCCCCGCAGCCTCAAGACGGACAGCGTTCCCCTC
>JBBRKD010000050.1:0-7899 GCA_038218255.1 Hyphomicrobiales bacterium
CGCCCGACGAATACGACAAGCTCGTGGACGAAGCCGTGCGGTTCCTGCGCGGGGAAAGCCAGAACCTGCGCGACATGTACAAAACCATGATGGCCGAGGCGGCCGACGCACTCGAGTTCGAGCGCGCCGCCAAATACCGCAACCGGCTCTGGGCGCTGGCGCATGTGACCGCAGACCAGTCGATCAACCCCGACGGGATCGAGGAAGCCGACGTGTTTGCCGCCCACCAGGACGGCGGGCAGACGTGCATCCAGGTGTTCTTCTTCCGCACCGGGCAGAACTGGGGCAACCGGGCGTATTTCCCCCGCGCCGACCGGACGCTGCCGGTGGACGAGGTGCTCGATAGCTTCATCGCGCAGTTCTACGACGACAAGCCGGTGCCGCGCCTGATCCTGCTGTCGCATGAGGTGCCAAACCAGACCGTGTTGGCTGAAGCGCTTTCGACCAAGGCCGAGCGCAAGGTCGAAATCCGCGTGCCCGAGCGCGGCACCAAGACCGGCCTCGTCGCGCATGCGTTGCAGAACGCGCGCGAGGCGCTTGCCCGCAAGCTCGCGGAAAGCTCGTCGCAGGCGCGGCTGCTGGAGGGACTAGCGGAGCGCTTTGAGCTGCCGCGCGTGCCGCGCCGGGTGGAAATTTACGACAACAGCCACATCATGGGCACAAACGCGGTCGGCGCGATGGTGGTCGCGGGCGCGGACGGGTTCGTCAAAAACCAATATCGCAAATTCAACATGCAAGCCGAGGGCCTGACACCGGGCGACGACTACGCGATGATGCGCCAGATGCTGACGCGGCGGTTCAAGCGGCTCAAGGCGTCCGACGAGGGCGTTCCAGCGGCAACGGCGACGCTCCAGTCTTCCGACGTGATGTCTGACGCGGCTAAAGACACCGACGACGATGCAGAGGCTGAGAACGCGGCCGAGGTGGCGTTTCCCGACCGGCCCGATCTCGTGCTGGTGGACGGCGGACCCGGGCAGCTGTCGATCGCCCAACAGGTGTTTGCGGAACTGAACGTCACCGATGTGGCGCTCGTCGGCGTTGCCAAGGGCCCCGACCGCGACGCCGGCCGCGAGCATTTCCATCGGCCGGGGCACGCCCGCTCGATCATGCTGGAGCCGCGCGATCCGGTCCTCTATTTCGTGCAGCGGCTACGCGACGAGGCGCACCGGTTTGCGATCGGCACGCACCGGGCGAAGCGGTCAAAGGAGATGATCAAGAACCCGCTCGATGAGATCGATGGCATCGGGCCGACGCGCAAACGCGCGCTGCTGTCGCATTTCGGTTCGGCGAAGTCCGTATCGCGGGCGGGCCTTGAAGACCTGAAGGCCGTGACCGGAATTTCAGCCGAGATGGCGCAGAAGGTGTACGATTTCTTCCGCGACCAGCAGAAATAACTACCCGCCGTAAAGCTCCGGCCTGCGGTCGCGAAAAAAGCCCCAGTCGGCGCGATAGGCTTCGATGGCGGCCAGATCAAACGTGTGGACGAGGACGCGCTGGTCGGTTGCGTTCGCTTCGTGGACGAGCGCGCCCGTGGTGTCGGCGATAAACGAGTGGCCGTAGAAGCGCTGTTTGACGCCGCCATTGTCTTCCAACCCGATGCGGTTGGCCGCGATTACCGGCACGGCGTTGGACACCGCATGCCCCTGCATGGCGCGCTGCCAGGAGGCATGCGTATCAAGCGCGGTATCGTAGGGCTCCGATCCGATAGCGGTCGGATAGAACAGCAGCTCAGCGCCTTGAAGCATCATCGCGCGCGCGCCTTCGGGGAACCATTGGTCCCAGCAGATGCCAACGCCAATGGTCGCATACCGCGTGCGCCAAGCCTTAAAGCCGGTGTCGCCGGGGCGAAAATAATACTTCTCCTGATAACCCGGACCATCGGGAATATGGCTCTTGCGATAAACGCCAAGGATGCTGCCGTCCGCATCAGCGATCGCGACCGAGTTGTAATAGCGCGGACCGTCCTTTTCAAAAAACGAGATCGGGATCGCGACCTTGAGTTCGCGAGCAAGCGCGCTCAGTGCAATCACGCACGGATGCTCAGCGGGTGGATGCGCCGTGAGGAACCACTTGGGCTCCTGGCGCGTGCAGAAGTAGATGCCCTGGAACAACTCCGACGGCAGGATGATCTGCGCGCCCTGTTTGGCGGCCTCTCGGACCAGCGCTTCGGTGCGCGCGATGTTGTCGGCAAGATCGTCGCCATAATGCGTCTGCAGGGCAGCAACGGTAACAAGGCGTTTGGTCATTCTTTGCCCCTCTGCAACAGTCTGGAAACAGTCCACTCACACCCGTCATCCCGGCCCCGTGATCCCCGCGAAGGCCGGGATCCAAGCAGGTCAGTTATGCCATGTTTGCGATCGGGTTACGCATCCGTGCCTTGGGCCGGCCTTCGCCCGGGGGACGTCAACGGGAGGCGTTCACGCCGCTATGCGGGCTCCTGTTGAGTAATACAATGGAACGAGCCGCCGCCAGCGGTGCCGCTGCCGAGGAGCCCGCGCGAGGGAACGCCGACAACCGTGCGGCCGGGAAATACGGCTTGGAGGGCTACGAGTGCGGCCTCCTGGGTCGCCGTGCCGTAGACGGGGACGACGACGACGTGATCGGCGATAATGAAGTTCATGTGCGAGGCTGGCGAGATCTCGCCGCGCGGGTTCACGTAGCGCCCGACGCCGGGGATGCGGGTCACTCTGAGCTTGACGCCGCGCGCATCGTGCGCGCTTTCGAGGCGGTCAGCGATCGCGTCCAGCGTGGCCGCATTCGGATCATCAGCACTGCCGGGGGATTGGCACACGACGTGGCCAGGCGCGACAAAGCGGGCGATATTGTCGATATGGCCGTCAGTGTGGTCGCCCGCCAGCCCCTCGTCGATCCAGATCACGGCACGCGCACCGAGCGTTTCGCGGAGTGCGGCTTCGGCCTGATCCTTGGTCCAGCCGTTGCGATTGGGATTGAGCAGCGTCTGGCGCGTCGTGAGCACCGTGCCTGCCCCGTCGTGATCAACCGCGCCGCCTTCGAGCACAAAGTCGAATCGACGCACCGGCACGCCAGCGTGGCGGGCCACCTCGTCGCCGATGGTAGCATCGTCGGGAAGATCATATTTGCCGCCCCAACTGTTCGTCGCAAAGCGCAGCGCCACGCGGCCACCGGCACCATCGTGGGCAAAAATCGGCCCGGTATCGCGCAGCCAGATGTCGCCGTAGGCTGCGGGCACGAAATCAACCACGACGCCCTTGAGCGCCGCCCGCGCGGAGGCGAGCGCCTCCTGACCGTTGACCAGCAGCCGCACCCGCGTTCCGCTGGCCGCAAGCGCACCCACCAGGGCTACCACGTCGGCGCGCGGGCTTTCGAGGTCGTCGTTCCACTCGGAGGCATCCGCTGGCCACGCGGTCCAGATGGCAGCCTGCGGTGCCCATTCGGCGGGGATGATCGTGGTCTGGGTCGTGAGTGTCATGAGCTGTCTCTGTCCGCCGCAGTCTCTCGCGGTCGTGCCCCCTGCTAACCCGGACGGATGTCGCAATCAAATGGTACCCGATAGGCGCGACCCTGGCACGCTTGCACACCGCGCGTGGGGCTGGCACACCATCCACACATCCTCACACCACGAGATTTGCAGCCCATGGCGCCGCCGCTATTGACGTTGAAGAACATCCACCTGACGTTTGGTGGGCACCCGATCCTGACCGGCGCCGACATCTCGGTTGAGCCGCGCGACCGCATCTGCCTCGTCGGCCGCAACGGGTCTGGCAAATCCACGCTGTTGAAAATCGCGGCCGGCCTCGTTCAGCCCGACAGCGGCGAGCGCTTCGCCCACCCCAACGCCATCATCCGATACCTGCCGCAGGAAGCCGATTTCAACGGCCACGACACAACGTTATCCTATGTCGAAGCGGGCCTCGGTCCGCTGGATGAAGAGTATCTGGCGATTTCACTGCTCGCCGACATGGGCATGAGCGGCATGGAAGACCCCAACCGGCTCTCTGGCGGCGAGGCGCGCCGCGTGGCGCTGGCCCGCGTGCTGGTCGGCAAGCCCGATGTGATTTTGCTTGACGAGCCGACCAACCATCTCGATCTCCCTGCCATCGAGTGGCTGGAAGCAGAACTCAGCAAATCCCGCGCGGCCCTCGTGCTCATCAGCCACGACCGGCGGTTCCTCGAAAACCTTGCCAAGCAAACGGTTTGGATCGACCGGGGCACCGCGCGCCGCAATCCCGAAGGATTTGCAGCCTTCGAGACATGGCGGGATGCGATCCTCGAAGAAGAAGAAAGCAACTGGCACAAGCTCGACCGCAAAATCGCGCGCGAAAACGACTGGATGCACGGCGGCGTGACGGGGCGGCGCAAACGCAACGTGCGCCGTGTCGCGGAACTGCGCGTCATGCGGGAAGAAAAGCGCAACAAGCGCGATGTCCAGGGCAACGTGCGGCTGGTTGCGTCCGAAGGCAATCTTTCGGGCAAGCTTGTCATTGACGCCGTCAACGTGTCGAAAGCTTTCGGCGATCGCCCGATCGTCAAGAACACGTCGATCCGCGTGCAGCGCAAAGATTGCATCGGCGTGCTCGGCCCGAACGGGGCTGGAAAAACAACGCTGCTCAAGCTGCTGACCGGTGAACTCGATCCCGATGAAGGCACGGTGAAGCTCGGCACCAACCTCGAACTCGTGACCCTCGACCAGCGCCGCGACGAACTCGACCCCGAATGGACGGTGGCCCACGCCATGACCGGCGGGCGCGGCGATCAGGTGATCATCAACGGGCAGGCGCGTCATGTGACCAGCTACATGAAAGACTTCCTGTTCACGCCCGAACAAACGCGCTCGCCGCTGAAGGTATTGTCAGGGGGAGAACGTGCGCGGTTGATGCTCGCGCGCGCGCTGGCCAAGCCCTCCAACGTCCTCGTACTCGACGAGCCGACGAACGATCTCGATCTCGAAACGCTCGACCTGTTGCAGGAACTGCTCGCATCCTACACGGGCACCGTACTGCTCGTCAGCCACGACCGCGATTTCCTCGACCGGGTCGTGACGTCGGTGATCGCCGCCGAAGGTGACGGGCGCTGGATCGAATATCCCGGCGGTTACTCCGACATGCTCACCCAGCGTGGCGAAGACTTGCGGCGTACGGATGGCGCGTCTCCCCCGCGCGCGTCGGGCGGCTCCGGCAGCATCAAGCTCGACGTCGCCCCCTCGACGCAGCCAGCAAGCAGCAAGAAAAAGCTCAGCTTCAAGGAAAAGCACGCCCTCGAAACACTGCCCAAGACGATGGAGAGCCTTCAAGGCGAAATCACGCGCCTCGAAGCCGTGCTGGCCGAGCCCAATCTCTTCAGCAAGGACCCGAGCCGGTTCAAGATCAGCTCGAAGGCGCTGGCTGAAACGCAAGCCAAACTGGCGACTGCCGAAAACCAGTGGCTCGAACTCGAGCTCCTGGCGACGGGAACAGATTAACGGGCACGGATTAACCGCAGCAGCGCGGAGTGTGCTAAGCTCTCAGCAGGTGGTCCTCACACGATCCTGATGCCATGAACCAGATCAAACCAATTGCGACGACCATCCCCGTACGCGCTCTGCAGTTGGGCGACCGGATCGACCTCAAGGGCTTGGAGCGGGATGATGCGTTCTCATCCGACCCGCTGGCATTCCGCACCCAGAGCGGCGGGTACGTCATCCTCTTCAAATCGGGGGCAGCCGTCTTCGTCGGCCTGACGCCGATCGAAGAGGACGACCTGATCCGAGGCCTTGGCGAGCGCATCGTCGATCCGCTGGACGAGCGCGAGATCGAGACCGCGCAGCTTGTGATCAAGCCGGGCGATGATGAACTGCTGTCGTCGTCGGGCGCGATCCAGCTGAAAAACGCCGAGCCCAACCGTCTGTTGCTGGTCGCCGAGGTTCTGGCTGTGTGCGTTGCGTTGGCCTACGACGAGCGCCGGATCGCAAAGGCCTTCGAGCGCATCACGCCCGTTGCGGATGCCCTGCAAACCGGCAAACTCCCGACGGCCCGGCAATCGGCGTTACTCGAACAAATTGGCGAGGCGCTCTCGATCCAGCAGCGGATGGCGTCGCGCGTCGACCTCGACGAAAAGCCCGACGTCCTGTGGGATCATCCCGAACTTGAACGCTTCTGGGCCAAACTCGTCGACGAATACGACCTGCCCCAGCGCGCGCGCGCGATCGACCGCAAGCTCGTCGTTATCCGCGAGACCGCCGACACCATCGTCGATCTGATCTCGACGCGCACGAGCCACAAGCTTGAATGGTACATCATCTTCCTGATTTCGCTTGAGGTCGTGCTGAACCTCTACGACCGGCTCTGGAAGCACTGATCAGGCCCGGCAGCCACCTCGCAGCCGCCCGATCTCCCAAAACGCTAAGTCCCAAAAAGACGGGCGGTTTGGACGGCGTCCCTCCGACGGCGCGCGGGGCGAGCCCCGCTCGCGCAGCGAGACCAACCGGCCCCACCCGCACCAATTGCCCGCCGGCCCCAATCGCGCTACCCACACCCGATGGACAGTCACAACACCCCACCCACGCACCCCATGACAGCCGACGCCCGCGAGATTGCGCGGCGACGGACGTTTGCGATCATCTCTCACCCCGACGCTGGCAAGACGACGCTGACAGAAAAGCTGCTGCTGTTTGGCGGCGCAATCCAGATGGCAGGCGCCGTTCGTGCGCGCGGCGAGCGGCGGCGGACGCGGTCAGACTGGATGGAGATCGAGAAAGCGCGCGGCATCTCGGTCACGTCGTCGGTGATGACGTTTGAGCGCGACGGCATCATGTTCAACCTGCTGGATACGCCAGGCCATTCCGACTTTAGCGAGGACACCTACCGCACGCTGTCGGCGGTGGACGCGGCCGTGATGGTGATCGACGCGGCCAAGGGCATCGAGAGCCAGACGCGCAAGCTGTTCGAAGTCTGCCGGATGCGCGACATCCCCATCATCACGTTCATCAACAAGATCGACCGTGAGGCCCAAGACCCTCTGTCCCTGCTCGATGAGATTTCGTCGGGGCTCGCGCTCGACATGGTGCCGATGACGTGGCCGATCGGGTTCGGCTCGGACTTTCGCGGGTGCCTCGATGTAGTGGGAAACCGCATTCTGTTGCCCGAGGGCGAGCGAACAACACCGTTTGGCCGCGTCGTGCAGGTTGACGATATCGCAGCCCTCACGTCGCTGCCCGGAGATGCGGCCAGCATCGACGAGCGGATTGCAAAACCCGCGCTCGAAAGCCTGCAGCTTGCGATGGGGGCGCTGTCGGCGTTCGACGTGACGAGCTTCCACGAAGGGCATTTGAGCCCGGTGTTCTTTGGCTCGGCCTTGCGGAATTTCTGCATCGAGGACTTGCTGAACGGGCTTGCAAACTGGGTGCCGGGGCCGTCGGCGCACACCGCGCGCATCACGGGTGAGCGACCAGGCGTCGCCAAGATCACAGACGGCAATGGCGCCCCCTTCCGCGAGGTGCAGCCGCTCGAAACCGACGTGACGGGCTTCGTGTTCAAGGTGCAGGCGAACATGGACCCCAACCACCGCGACCGGGTGGCATTCGTGCGGCTGTGCTCGGGCAGGTTTAGGCGCGGGATGAAACTTTATCATGTGCGGGAAGATCGCCAGATCGCGGTGACGCAGCCGATTTTGTTCTTCGCGCAAACGCGTGAGACCGTGGATGACGCCTACGCTGGCGACATCATCGGCGTGCCCAACCACGGCACCATGCGCGTCGGCGATACGCTCACGGAGAAGGAACAGCTGCGGATTGAGGGCATCCCGAACTTCGCGCCGGAAATCTTGCGCCGGGTGCAGATCGAAGACGCGATGAAGATGAAGCAGCTTAACCGCGCACTCGACGATCTCGCCGAAGAGGGCGTCGTGCAGGTGTTCCACCCCTTGCTCGGGTCGCGGCCGATC
>JBBRKD010000051.1:0-7678 GCA_038218255.1 Hyphomicrobiales bacterium
AGGGATCGACCGACGCAGCTATGTAAGAATGGGGTCATTTGCGAGGTTTCGTCCCTTGCGGTGATCAAAGGGTCCGGTGGGTGTTACAAGCACCGCCGGACCCGCACCTCAAAGGATACGAGTTCGCCGTTTGTTCCGCAAGATGAAATGGCAAATCAGGCCAGTTATTTTAAGCAAATTAGGCCGGATGCAGCGAAATTAGGTCAGCACCCGAGGCTGAAGAACAGGCTTTCGTTTAGTAGCTCGTCGCGAATGCGGCCGTAGAAATTCTCGACGAAGCCGTCTTGCATCGACTTGCGTCACCGCGAAGTGGTGCCCGGCAGACTCAGCGGGGGTGAACGTGTTTCTCGTTGATCACTGCTCGGCACACCGGCGCTCCTGTTCTTGGCAGAACGGCGCTCCCGTGTGGAGGTCGGTTGGATGCCAGCGCGGGACCCATGCCCTGCGGGTATCGCCCAGGGTCTTAATGGGCATTTCGCTTCGCAACATAAGGCATCTACGTTATTGCTGCGACTGCGCAATTGGCAGTCTTGCGCCGTAAACTCAAGGTGACCCATGACATCTCTGCCCGTAGACCTGTTTCCTGGGGCGACGCCTGGCGAACTCGCAGGCAAATCTGCGATCGTGACCGGCTCCACAAGCGGCATTGGGTTGGGTATCGCGACTGCGTTCGCGCGGGCTGGCATGAAGGTAATGCTCAACGGATTTGGCGACGCCGCCGAGATCGAGCGCATCCGAATTGACCTCGCCAAAACGTACAGCGTGGACGTCGCCTACTCGAGTGCCGACATGTCGAAGGCTCAAGACATCGTGCAGATGGTCGCTGATACGCGTGCGGCATTTGGCAAGGTCGATGTGCTGGTCAACAATGCCGGCATTCAGCACGTGGAGCCGATCGAGACCTTCCCGACGGAAAAATGGGACGCTATCATCGCCATCAACCTGTCATCGGCATTTCATGCGACCCGCGCAGTCGTGCCAGAAATGAAGGCCCGCCATTGGGGCCGGATCATCAATATTGCCTCAGCGCATGCTCTCGTCGCGTCGCCCTACAAATGTGCGTACGTCGCCGCCAAACACGGCGTTCTCGGACTGACCAAGACCGTGGCGCTGGAGACTGCCGAGCACGGCATTACGGTTAATGCAATCTGCCCCGGTTATGTCCTGACCCCGCTTGTGCAGAAGCAGATCCCTGAAACGGCCAAAGCTCGCGGGATCACCGAAGAGCAAGTCATCAAGGACGTGCTGCTTCACGCTCAGCCGACACGCCAGTTCGTGACCACGCAACAATTAGGCGCGCTGGCCGTATTCCTGTGTGGAGACGCTGCTGCTTCGATCACAGGCGCCGCACTGCCGGTCGAAGGCGGCTGGACGGCCCAATAACTTTGACCCGTTTATTCCATTCGAGACCATTGAGGAAACCGACATGTCCAACCCTATGCGACCGGCCGACCGGGCGATCGACCACGTCTGCGGCGTGAAGGACAGCCAGTCGGGGCCTGGACAGGTCGTGCTTGTTCTCCAAGGCGGTGGGGCGCTCGGCGCCTATCAGGTCGGGGTTTATAAGGCGATGCATGAAGCGGGCATCGAGCCCGACTGGGTCATCGGCACCTCGATTGGCGCCATCAATGCCAGTCTGATTGTCGGTAATCCGCCAGAGAGACGCCTCGCAGCCCTCGACGAGTTCTGGTCGCGCGTCGAGGACAAGTCGTCGTGGCATCAATGGTCGCCATGGTCACAGCTCTCGCAGTCGCTTTCGTTTATGAATACGGTTGCCAAAGGTCTGCCGGGCTTTTTCGAGCCGAATACGCAGGCCTTTTTTGGACCTCATGCGCCACTCGATCCAGAGCAGGCGGGATATTACTCGACAGCACCATTGGAAAAAACGCTACTCGACCTCGTCGACGTCAAGCTGCTCAATTCAAACAAGCCCCGCTTGACCGTTGGCGCCGCCCATGTCGGCACTAGTCGCATGCGCTATTTTGACAGTCGCACGGACGCTCTTAGAATCAAGCATATTCTGGCATCCGGAGCCTTGCCGCCCGCTTTCCCACCGGTTCGAATTGATGGGGAATTGTATTGGGACGGCGGCATTCTTTCGAATACGCCGACGGAAGCCGTCTTTGACGATCCAGACCGTCGCAACTCGCTCATTTTTTCGGTCCACATGTGGAACCCGATAGGACCAGAACCGCGCACAATGGCGTCGGTTAACGACCGCCAGAAAGACGTGCAGTACTCAAGCCGGGTCGCAAGCCATGTGGTGCGTCAGGTTGAGACACATCGCCTCCGCCACGCAATCGCTGAACTGATCGCGCGCATGCCGGAGAACTTGCAGCAAGCAGAAGATATTCGTGAACTGGCCGGCTACGGCTGCCTGACACGCATGCATGTGGTGCGGCTGCTTGCACCCCGCCTCGACCACGAGGATCAAACCAAGGACGTCGACTTCTCGCCATCGGGGATCGCGCGACGCCGGGAGGCTGGCTATCTCAATGCGCAGGCAGCGATTAAGGCCGCGCCTTGGAAGCAAAAATTTGAGACGATTGACGGCGTCCTCCTTCACGATATCGGAGTTGGTGGCTGGGCGAACCCGGGCGGCACGGTGGAAGCAATGACATTGACCTGACACGTGCTGTGACGGGCAGCGTTTCGATCAGCCGAGTGCCCGGCGGCCTTGGCAGTTTTGTTTCACGGAGCCGCACCGCGCAAACCGCCGGGTGCGCTTCGTCCCATTCGACGGGCGCAATCTCGCGCTCGCTATAGAGCATTGCTATCGAAGCAGAGCCCAATCGGCATTTTAATTTGGCCCTGCCTTGCGCCATCTTCAATGTGAGCAGCGCTTTTACCGCTTGCCTTGCGCTGAATCTAAACCTGTCCCGTGACGCGCGCACCGAACCACTGCCGGAACTGGAGTGACGTATCATGCGGGATGTCGCAGTGAAACCAACTGCCACGAATGTCACTGCCGTGCTTGCCACCAGCTCTGGCCTTCAACTCGTGATCGCAACCATCGCCTTCCTGACGGTTGTCGATCTCTTTGCAACGCAGGCCATTCTGCCCTCGCTGGCGGCCGCCTATCGCGTCAGTCCAGCTGCGATGGGAACGGCTGTGAATGCGAGCACGCTGGGCATGGCGATCGCAGGCCTTGCCGTTGCTTACTTCGGCCACCACATCGACCGCCGCAAGGGAATCGTTGCGAGCCTCATTGTGCTGTCGATTCCAACGGCCCTTCTCGCGAACGCCCCCGATCTCGCGACTTTCACGGTGCTGCGGATCATCCAAGGCTTGTGTATGTCCACCGCGTTCACGTTGACGCTGGCCTATCTCGCCGAGGAGACGTGCGGCACATCCACTGCCGTTGCATTCGCCGCCTACATCACCGGCAACGTTGCAAGCAACCTGTTTGGCCGTCTCATGTCGGCCTCCATCGTCGGCCACTTGGGGCTGGCTGCGAATTTCTACGTCTTCGCTGCGCTCAATTTGCTCGGCGCGGCCCTCGTCTTCGTTACTCTCACCCGCATGCACATGATGGCTGTTCCGTTAGGGCCGCCCCGATCGCAGCTCACCATCTGGCGCCAGCACTTCACATCGCCGGCCCTCCGAGCAAGCTTTGCCATCGGCTTTTGTATTCTGTTTGCTTTCATTGGGACCTTCACCTACGTCAATTTCGTTTTGGTCCGTCCTCCGCTCGGCCTTAACATGATGTCGATTGGACTCGTTTATTTTGTTTTTTTACCTGCCGTTTTCACAACGCCGATGGCTGGGCACATGGTTGGCCGCATCGGCACCCAACCCGCCATGCGGCTTTCACTTGGAATTGCATTGGCCGGTACGCCGCTTTTGCTCTTGCCCTCACTGCCAGCCATACTCGCGGGAATGACGTTGATGGGCATTGGGACATTTCTCGCTCAAGCGATCGCGACCGGTTTTGTGGGTCGCGCGGCCCAAGGTGAGCCTGGATCGGCGAGCGGGATCTATCTCGCGTGTTATTTCATGGGCGGGCTTTTCGGAAGCGCAATCCTTGGCCAGTTGTTCGTGACTTTCGATTGGACCGCATGCGTTGTCGCGATTGCCATGACGTTAGTGTTCGCAATGTATCTCGCACGCTGGCTGAAACTTTGATCAGTCCCGCTTTATTGACGCGCGTTGTATCAACTCCCCCGGCACGCCATCCGTCGCAAGCGACATCTACGGCGACGGGGATCTGCTGACGGCCCCGTTTGGTTCGTCGCTGCGCGATGGCCGTTTGAGCTTCAGTTTCGCCGTGGTCGGAGCGTCGAGCATGAGGCGGGGCTGCGAAGGCCGCTGACATCGCAGAATGGTCAACTCGCCGTGCGCCGGGCACTCTTCCATGGGGTCGACTTAAACCAGCCGACGAGGCGAGCGGTCGCCAGCATCAGCGCCATTCCAGCGATGTTGACCAGCGCCACGGCCAGCAGGCTGCGACCTGTCAGATTGAGGGCAACACCGGCAAGAAATGACAGGGTCATGCCAGCCAGGAAAACCGCCAACGCCTGTTGGCCGACCTCGCGGCAAAGATCGACGAGCGGTCCTTTCAGTCGGTTGCCGCGGTCGCCAGCTGCAATATTTGCCAGATAGGCCAGACACAGGAAATGAGCGAACCGCAACAGCCCTTCATGGCTCTTATCCAGCAGCGGCAGGAGCGTGTTGCGGGCGGCCGTAAGCTCAGGGCTGGCTTCAAGCCCTGGATACCAGCTAAGCGGCACGGATATGACCAAGAAAGCCAATGCAGCCAAGATCAACGGTCGTGTTACCGGCGGCGGGGGCAGCCAACCTTTCATGAAGGCGAAACCGGTAAAAAACACGAGCTGCCAGCTGAACGGATTGAAGTACCACTGTTCTGTGCCAGCAGAGCCTGCGGGCAATTCAAGTATTCTGAGCGCAGCAAAGCCCCACACGGCGACGACAGCGGCCATCGCAAGCGGGCGGCTGACCTGCTCAAGCGCGACCACGATCGGTATCATCGCGAGAATGACGAGATACATCGGCAGAATATCGAAATAGTGCGGGACATACGTCAACGTCATCAGGTCTGCGAGGCCAGCCGGGCCTGCCGCAAAGAAGGAGCCGAGCTCGATACCGTTCACGTAGGCGTTGCCCGTGCCCAATGCCCGGTCGACCAGCACCATGCATGTCGCCACGGTCAGGAACAGCCCGATGTGGGTCCAATAGACTTGCCAGCAGCGGTGGGCGATGCGCGCCACGCCGAGAGCAAATCCCCGGGTCTCAAATACCGCTCCGAACGCCAGCGCAGACGCCATGCCTGAGCAGAACACGAACATCTCGGTCGCATCCGAAAACCCGAACCGCGCCGGGATTAGCAGTGCCCAGGGATTATCGGGCACATGGGCGATGAAGATGATGAACATACCAACGCCGCGAAAAAAATCGAGCCGGACATCGCGCGGTGGCTTGGTTGTGCGCTGTGCGACCGGTGTCGGCGTTTGATCAAGCATCGATTTTTCTAAGTTGCTGCATTGCACTGCTAGCCCTCAAGGCCACGCCCGTAAAGTCTTGTCAGCGCGGTTTGGTCAGAACGGCTGTCGACAGAGATTCTCACCGGCCACTGCAAGCAACCATCCGCTGATATTACGGATCAAGGTTGCTGACTGTTTCGTTTCACCTTGCGGTGTCACTGAACTGTCAGCGATGTCGCACGACGGATGTCGTTCATAAGCAACCCGCATAGGCGCTCGCCTCGACTTCGCAAACAATCAACGTGAAGCCTTCCCGCTTGAAGGCAGCGTGGAGAGCGGCGTCGAGGGCGACACGCGTGTTCACCCGGGCACCGGTGCCAGAAAACGCGACCGCAATGTCCTCATAGCGGGTTGCGCCGAGCTGGACACCGGCGCGGGCAAGGCCTGCCTGGTTCTGCTTCAATTCGATCAGCGCGAGGCTTTGATCCTGCAAAACAAGGATGACAATCGGCAAGTTCTGGTCGCGGATGGTGCCAAGTTCGCCTAAGCACATTTCAAGTCCACCGTCGCCTAAAACGGCAACGACGGGCGCGCCAGGGTTGGATGCTGCCATCCCAATCGCCAGAGGAATGGCTGCCCCCATCGTGCAAAAACCAGCGGACTGAAGCAGAGCATTCGGTCTGGCAAAGCGCATCTGCTGGCTCAACAGAATGCGGTGGGCGCCGCTGTCGACGGTGACAGTTGCGTTGTGAGGCAAGGCGCTTTGAAGGGCATCGAAGACGGTATGGGGCCCCCAGGAAGCCCGCGGCGCGAACATGTCTGCAAGGCGCGCGCGTGCGTTCTCAGGTTCAAGGCCGGTCCACGTTTTGCGCGCAGGAAGGCCGGTCGCAAGCGCTTCCACGGCGTCTCGGACGTTTGCTGTGACGCGCACGTCGACACGGTGCATGCCGTGGTCGACCAGATATGCCGATAGCTCGAACACCTGGGCTTGCGGCGCAAACGGATCGAGCCAACCCGTCCGCATCTCGATCGGGTCGTATCCCGCAAGAAGAATAACATCGGCTGCCTTGACCAGACGGAGCAACTCGCCGTCCGCCAGCGGCGAAAGCCCGGCGCCGCCCATCGATTGGGGCGCCCACTCCGGCACCAGCCCCTTCGCCTTGTAGGTGGTGATGATGGGCATCGAGAGGTGGGCGGTCAACGCGGTCAGGGCGTCTCCTGCCCCAGCACGGACAGCCTCATATCCCGCGATCACGAGCGGCTTGACGGCACCTGCAAGCGCCGCGCGGATCGCGTCAATTCCAGGATCGGTCGACTTAAGCGCTGGCGCATACGCTCGCGCTGGCCGATGCACGGTCGCATCATTCACGGGCAGCGCGGCTGTTCCAGGTGCAAGATCGAGGTGAACAGGCCCCATCGGGTGCGACATGGCGAGGCGGATCGCGCGGGCGACGGTCGCGGACGCGCCGTCGGCCTCGATTTCAAAGCTGGCTTTGACGAGCGGCGCCAGAAGCTTGGTGTGATCGAAGACCTGATGCGTGTAGCGGGCGCGGTGGACGTGATCGACGACGCCCGACATCACGATGAGTGGCACGCGCTCTTGAGCCGCGTCAGCGATGCCATTCACGGCATTGGCGAGGCCTGGCCCGACGGTCGTGACTAGCAGACCGGGCGCGCCGTTGCTCGCGTGGCTGCCGGCCGCCATGATTGCGGCGGATGTTTCCTGCCGGGCCAGAACAAAGCGGATCCCGGCCTCGCCGAGGGCATCTACGAGGGTGACGACCTCCCCGCCGGGCATGCCGAACGCCAAAGAGATGCCGTGTGCTGCAAGCGTCTGGGCGACGAGGTCGGCAACGCGGAGAGGTTCGCTCACGCAGCGCCCCGGGTGAGTGCGCGCATGCGCGTGGCGGCCATGCGAGAGGCGAAGCGATCCTCGTGGCGGCGGGCCGAGCGCAGCCGCGTCATATAGCAGAGCGCCGTATCACTTGGATTTTCCGCTGCCGCCACGAGCAGTATGCGCATGAACAGATCGCGTTGGGCGTTGCTGCCGCCAAGCTGAGCCAGACGCGGCGCGATGCGTGCCAATCCGGCAGCGTCAGCTGGTTTATTAGCGACCATCAACTGAGCAAGTTCCAGGCCAACATCGCGGGCAACGTCGCCTTGTGCGTTTGTCCGGTCGTTCGCCAGGGCTGCTAGGTCTTCGATCAGCCGGTCAGCTGACGCGCGTTCGCCGGTCG
>JBBRKD010000052.1:0-7645 GCA_038218255.1 Hyphomicrobiales bacterium
GCACTGCCGTGACCGCGCGGTTCCTGCGGGCGACGCCGCGCAGATAGAACACTGAGAACCCTAATGGCAGCGTCAGGAATGATGTCGACAGGACGAGCCCGATCAAGCCATCGTAACTTTCCCGTCCTCGCGCATCGCAATCACCGCGTCGATGCACGTCAGTGCGGAACGATCGTCCCTCTAGAAATCAATCGTTTTGCTGCCTTGGATCCGGCGGCTCGGGCGGCGCGTGACCAGCCGATCGATCCAGGCCGCAAGATCGTCGAATGAGCCCCGCCCCCGATGGTTCAAGTGGGTCGTGCGGGGATAAGTCAACAGCGTACACGGCGCGACGGCGGCCTTCGCGATGGCGCGTCCCATGTCGCACGGCACCAGCCCGTCCGCTTCCCCATGCAGCACGAGCACCGGCACGGTCACGCGCCTTATGTGGCGGTGCGTATCGTAGTGATCCCATAGCAAATGACGAACCGGAAGCCACGGGTAATCCCGTGTGCCGAGATCGACCATGGATGTGTAGGGGCTGTCGAGAACCAGGCCGCGCGCCGTCTTGGCGGCGGCAAGTTGCGTTGCGATGCCGGTCCCCAGGCTCTCGCCGAACACAATGATGTCGGACGCAGCGATGCCGGTTGCGCGCAGCGTATCAAACATCAGCTTGGCATCTGCGATAAGCGCAGCCTCAGAAGGTTTGCCCGTCGAGCCGCCATAGCCGCGATAGCTTGGCATCAGCACGCCGAAACCTCGGCTCGCGAGATCGGCCAACCGGTCGGCTCGCAGCTCGATGTAGCCCGCATTGCCATGAAAATAGAGGAGCGTCGGCTGGCCAAGCGCTGCCTTGCGATACCACGCGATGAGCATCGCCCCATCGGGTGCGGCGACGGTCCAAACGTCGATGCCCGCGAGCCCCTGCGCCTCAGGCGTCGTCCGGCGCGCGTCGGGTTTATAGATCAGCCGCCGTTGGACGAGCATCACGGCAACGGCGAGCACCGCATATCCGGCCAGAAGACCAACAGCCGCAGACAGAACCGATTGCCACGACAACATGGTGCACACCCTCTCAATGCGAGAGACTAACGCACCAACCTTGCGATTGTGTTGAATTGTCGCAGTTTATCTTAAAGTCCTTGAGCGCAGAAGATCTTACGTGCCGGCGATCTTTGTAAAGTCAGCCACGTTTTCGGTCGCCGCCCGGATTTGCGACAGCAACGCAAGCCGGTTAAGGCGAAGCGCTGGATCAGCATCGTTGACGGTCACCTTATCGAAAAACGCATCCACCGGCGCGCGTAGCTCAGCGAGCGCCCGCATCGCCCCGTCAAACCGCTCAACGTCGATGGCTTTGCGCGTGTCGTTGGCAACCTTCGTGATCGCCGCATGCAATGCCGTTTCCTCCGGCAGCGCCAGCAGCGCCGGATCAGCCATCCGCGCGTGGCTTGTTTTGTCCTTTTTCTCTTCGATGCCGAGAATGTTGGACGCCCGCTTGATACCAGCCAGCAAGTTCACGCCGTCATCGGTTTTGAGCAACGCCGTCAGCGCATCCACCCGTTTGACGATGAGCGCGAGGTCGTCCTGGCCGGGCAGCGCCAGTACCGCGTCCACCAGATCGTGGCGCGCGCCCTGATCGCGCAGATACACTTTCAACCGGTCCATGAAAAAGCCCATCAGGTCGGCCGTTGCAGCCCTGAACTTAGTGTCCTTGGCCTCGTCCGTCGCCGTGTCGATGAACGTGCCGACCCCGTGGGCGCGCGCTCCTGGCGTTGCCTCGACCGCCGGTGCCGACCCAGCTGCAATGAATTCGTCTGGATCGACCACGATCAAGTCGCGGTAGGACGCCTGCATTCTCGCAAACAACCCGGTCAGCCCAACCCGCAGATCATTTTCAAGCACGATGCGGATCACGCCAAGCGCCGCCCGGCGCAATTGATAGGGATCGCCAGAGCCGGTCGGCTTCTCGTTGATGATCCAGAACCCGACCAGCGTGTCGAGCTTGTCGGCGAGCGCCACCGCAATCGAGACCGGTGCAGTCGGCACGCTGTCGCCAGCGCCCTTGGGCTTGTAATGTTCTTCGATGGCGGCTGCGATCTTGGGGTTGTCACCCATATCGGCGGCGAGATAGCGCCCCATGAGCCCCTGCAACTCGGGAAACTCGCCGACCGTCCCCGACACGAGATCGGCCTTGCACAATTGGGCAGCCCGCCCGGCAAGTTCTGGCTCGGCATCGACGCTGCCCGCAATCTGGCGCGCCAATTCCGTGATCCGCTCGACGCGCTCGGCCTGCGTGCCGAGCTTGTCGTGAAACGTGATCGCGCCCAGGTCGTGCGACATGGCGGTGAGCGTCTTGGCGCGGTCCTGGTCCCAGAAGAACTTCGCATCACTGAGGCGCGCGCGGATAACTTTTTCGTTGCCCGCAATGATCTGCGCGCCGCCGTCAGCCGCGATCAGATTGGACACGAGCAGGAATTTGTTGGCGAGCGACCCGTTGCGGATCGATTGCAGCGAGAAACATTTCTGATGCTGTTTCATCGCCGTTGTCAGGCATTCGGCTGGCACGTCGAGGAAGCTTTCATCGAACGTGCCCATCAACACGGTTGGCCATTCGGTGAGGCCAGCGTTCTCCGCACACAGTGCATCATCGACCACGAGTGCCAGCTTGGCTTTCTTGGCGACCGCCAGCGCCTGATCCTTGATGCTGTCGGCGCGCTCGGCTGAATCGAGCATCACCTTGTTGGCGAGAAGCTGCGTGCCGTAGTCGGCAAAATCGCTGACCGTGAACGGCGCGTTGCCGTGGAACCGGTGGCCGCGCGTTTCGGCCCCGCTGGCGAGATCGCCAACCGTGAACGGCACGACCTCTCCACCCAGCAGGCACACGATGCCGCGCATGGGCCTGATCCAGCGCGTGTCGCCCGCCCCCCACCGCTGCGTTTTCGGCCACGGGAACTTGGCGATGACGTCCTGCACGGTCTCAGCGATGATCTCTGGCGCTGCCCGTCCCGCCTTCTCGATCCGCGCAACATAGTAATCGCCCTTCTTGGCATCGCTCACGATTTGAGCCCCATCGAGCGAGGCGAGCCCGGCCGACTTCAAGAATCCTGAGATGGCAGCCTCGGGCGCCCCGACGCGCGGGCCCTTCTTTTCTTCTGAGATCGCTGGCGATTGAGCCGGCACGCCGTCGATGACCAACGTCAGCCGTCGCGGCGTGGCAAAGCTCGATGCCTCGCCGCCTGCGAGGCCGCGCGCCGCCAATCCAGCCAGCATCAGCCGCTGCAAGTCGTCTGCGCCCTTGGCCTGAAGTCTCGCCGGGATTTCTTCGCAGAACAGTTCCAGCAGCAGTTGGGACATCGACGTGGCTCATCTTTGAGAAACGGGAGCCGTGTCATACTCCCCATGGCGGGCGGCTCCAAGCTGCTTGAACGCCTGAATGCCGACATCTATGATTTGTCGAATAAGTGTTTGTGACGATGGTCGGGACCTGCAGCGCCAGTCAAAGCCGGGCTCATTCGATCAGACGCGGTGCGCCCGCCATGTGTTCGACATGCTCCAACGTGTGCAAACGAACTCGCGCGAGAAACCAGAAGGGCTAGCTTGAACACGCTGATCGACACTGGCGTTGTGTTTGATGTCCTGCGCAAAAGCGAACCCGCTGAGGCTTTTCTACGCAGCATCGGAGAGCGGGCGTTTATCAGCCCAGCCACCATCACCCAGCTGTATGCGAGCGTCGGGTCGCAAGGTGAAGACGAAAGCGTTGCCGCATTGCTCCAGTCATTCGCGATCGCCCGGATGGATCTCGGCGGATACCGACGTGCGGGTGAGTTTTTGCGGCTCTATCAGGCAAGCCACGGGATGGATTTTGTCGATGCCGTGATGGCCGCGACCGCTGAGCAGCACGGACTGAACTTCGCAACGCTCAACGTGACGCGCTTCCCGATGTTTCCCAAGCTCGGACCGCCCTACTAGCTCAGCCCCTGTCGCTCAGGCCTTGGCCTTCACCGCAGCCGCGAACTGGCCGGGCATGATCTGGCGCGCGATATCGCCCGTCGCCCCGGTCGCCGACAGATAGCCGACGCCGACCGCAAGCAGCACAACGGCGAACAGGAAGATCGCGCGCGGCTGTTTGCGCAACAGCACCCAGGCCAGCACATACAGCGGCACGCCGACGATAAAGGCACCTGCGAGATCGGCTGGGGTCATGGCACGTTTCCAACGATGAGATAACGGCGCGCAGGCCGTCGTGCGCAATTCCATACCCCATGCCCCCGTCCGCCGTCATCCATCGCCGCAATATCGCCCGTAACCACAGTGCACGTAACAGCGCGGTCCATAGCGCAAGCAGGGTTGAGGGCGATCACGATGAACTTGATGTCGAAATCATGCCATGGGGCGGCGATGCCAGCCCTGTCGATGCCAGCCGTGTTGGGAGCTGCCCTGTTGGGAGCTGCCCTGTTGATCGCAGCATCGCTGTCCAGCGAGGCGAGGGCAGGCGGCCTGGCGGAGGCCGGTGATCTTGAACACGCGCGCGCCAACGCGCGGGCCGGTGGCCCCGTGAGCGAACGCGACACGGAACTGCTTGAACGGTATGGGTGCCTCAGCGGCACGGCGAGCAAAGCCTGCAAAACACGTCAGCAACGCTCTGAATATCGTGTGGTTCGCAAGCCAGTTCGGTGAGCGTCAGCTCGGCGGCGATACTGCAGCGGTCGCAGTCGCCAATGAAACGCCGCCGCCTGCCGTCTTGAGCCAGGCCCCGCAGCACGCTTTAGCCAGATCGCGCACGCGCAAAATATAGCTCTGCCGCTCCGTCACCGAGATCACGCCGCGTGCGTCCAGTAGATTGAACACGTGGCTGGCCTTGATGCACTGATCGTAGGCGGGAAGCGACATGAGATGGCGCTCGCCGTCCGCGCCTTTCGCCAGCAGCGATTGGCATTCGGCTTCGGCAGCCTTGAACGCTGCGAGCAGCATCGCCGTATCCGCGTGCTCAAAATTATGACGTGAATACTCCTGCTCAGCCTGCAGGAACACATCGCCATAGGTCAATCGGCGGTCATCGTGCCGCCCATTGAAGTTGAGATCGTACACCCGGTCGACGCCCTGCACGTACATCGCAAGCCGTTCAAGACCATACGTGATCTCACCAGACACCGGCGCGCAATCAACCCCGCCCACCTGCTGGAAATAGGTGAACTGCGTCACCTCCATCCCGTTGCACCAGACCTCCCAGCCCAGGCCCCATGCGCCCAGCGTCGGGCTTTCCCAGTCGTCTTCGACGAAGCGGATATCGTTCAGCGTGGTATCGATGCCGATGGCATCCAGCGAGCCGAGGTAGAGATCGAGAATATCGTCAGGCGACGGCTTCATGATCACCTGGAACTGGTAATAATGCTGCAGCCGGTTGGGGTTTTCGCCATAGCGCCCGTCCTTGGGCCGCCGCGACGGCTGAACGTAGGCAGCGTTCCAGGGCCTCGGCCCGAGCGCGCGCAGCGTCGTTGCCGGGTGGAACGTACCAGCGCCGACTTCCATGTCATAGGGCTGCAGGATCGCGCAGCCATGCCCCGCCCAGTAGCGCTGCAACGTCGCAATCATGTCCTGGAACGAGTGCTTCGGATCGAGTTCTGGCATTGCAGCGCGTGCGAGCGGCTTGGCGGCGGTTTTGGTGGCCATGGCGGGTCCAGACGAGGAGGAGATCAACAGCTTCAGTCGTCAGTTTTCGGCCGGTAGGTGCCCGTGGCCTCGTCAAACACCAACGCGCCCAAGTCTTTGGGACCACCCGCCGGCGCCGCGTCCGCCTTGCGCTTGAGCGCCTCGCGTGCCCGGTCGGCGGCAGCCGTTGCCTTCGCCGCTTCCCGCGACACCCATTTGTAGGCGGAATACAGGCCGACGCCTGCGGCCAACAATACGATCAGTTGGGGCATGTCCTGCCTCCTGGCAGCGGTCACAATCCAAAACGCGACCATAGCATGCGGGTTTCGAATGCGGAAAGCACCTCTGCAGGATCAACGAGGCTCGTTCCTGCGGCCCCAAACGTTGGCAGCCGCCGCAGGCGCGAGAGGAGCCCCGAGCCACCCTGCGCAATGACCCGCAGCTTGACCTTGTCGCCATACAGATGGCGCATCCGCGAGCGGACGTCGCCGATGCCGTCGATCAACCCGCGTTCGGCCGCCTGCGCGCCCGGCCAAAACGCGCCCGAGAACAGTTCAGCATCGCTGCCTTTGAGCAGCGCCCCGCGCCGTTCCTTCACCGCCCCGATGAACACATCGTGGATGTCGCGCTGAAGCGATTTGATCCGCTCGACGTCATCGGCATTTTCAGGCTTAAACGGATCGAGCGTGCTCTTTGACAGCCCGGCCGTATAGACGCGGCGGTCGATGCCGAGCTTGTCGATCGCGCGATCAAAGCCAAAGCCTGCCGAGATGACCCCGATCGAGCCGATGATCGACGACGGGTCGGCGTAGATCTCATCGCCCGCGAGCGCGATGTAGTAGCCGCCAGACGCGGCCACATCCTCGCAGAACACATGCACGCGCTTTTTCTTTTCAGTCGCCAGCGCCCGGATGCGGCGAAAGATCAGGTTCGACTGCACCGGCGACCCACCCGGCGAGTTGATGATAATGGCAACCGCTGGCAGCTTCGACGCGTTGAACGCGCGCTCGATGGGTTCAGCAAGGCCTGCCAGAGACAGGGACGCCCCCGACAGCGGCGATCCCGAAGCAGCGATCACCCCCGATAAGCGCAGCACGGGGACGAACGGGGTTCGGCTGAACGGCCACATATGGGGGGTCCTCAAAAGGCGGTGTGGGCGGGATATAGGGACGAACGCTCAAGATCAATCGGCGGTTCAGCGCAACGGCAGCCCCGCCCCATCCCGGAGGATCGCCTGGGCCTCTAGCGTGAACGCGTTGCCCTCGCCATGCAGGACGAAGCCCGCGCACAGCACCAAAGGCGCACGGCTGCCCTTCACGCCTTGCACGATCACCCGCGACGCGGGTTCGCCCGGCCGGGGATGGAGCGGCAGAACATGCAGCCCGCCGAACCGCCCCGTGAACGCGGCCAGCAGCTGCGGCAAGGCTTCCGCCTTGTGGATCATCGTTCCCGTCCCGCCGGGTTTGGCCATGCGGGCCAGGAACCTCACCCACTCGCCGAGGCTGTCGGCTGGCATGGCGTGGCTCACGGCCTTGAGCGCATCGGGAGCTGCCGTTCCGCGCCCCTCGTCGTGGAACGGGGGATTGGCGAGCACGTGGTCGAACGTGCCGTCCGTGAGACCGCAGGCAGCAAGCTGGGCAGCGGTTGCCCCGACGTTTGATTCCACGAGCCGGACGCGATCGCCGAGCCCGTTGGCCGCGATGTTTCTCTGCGCAAGAGCGGCGAGTTGCGCGTCCCGTTCGAGGAGTGTGACCTGTGCGGTTGGGCACCGGGTCGCAACGCACAGCCCCACGGTGCCAACGCCCGCCCCGACATCCAGGACGGTCGCCGGCGCGCCGTCCGCCACGGGTGCCGATGCCGCGAGCACGACCGCATCAAGCCCGGCGCGATACCCCTTGGCGGGCTGCTGCAACACCAGCGTTCCACCCAGAAATGCGTCGTCGGTCACCGCCGGTTTATCGCTGCGCGCGCTCACGGGTCAGACAGAGGGGCCAGTTCAGCCGTCAGCCCTGCCTCC
>JBBRKD010000053.1:0-7601 GCA_038218255.1 Hyphomicrobiales bacterium
GTGTTATTTTTCCTGGTCTATGGCCTGTTCAGTTCGTGGACGTATCAACAAACCCAACATCCCTGGGTCGCAGCCATCGCGAACGCTCTCGCCTTCGCCTGGGCCATTGGCGTCTCGTTCCCGCTGTTGGCCGGCTGACCCACGTTAGTGCGCTTGACCAGGATCGCAACGGCAGAAGTGGGATCGGGACAGCCAAAGCCAACGAATGACACCTCCATCAATCGCCTCGGATCAGCGGTCGCCGCTGATCAAGGGCGACCGCCGCTCGGGGCTATTTGCCTTCGACGCTGACCGCGACGTCGATGTTGCCGCGCGTGGCGTGGCTATAGGGGCAAACCTTCTCGTGCGTTTCGTGAACCAGCGCTTCGGCTTCCGCCGTCGTGAGGTTTGGCACCTTCACGTGCATCTTCACCGCGATCCCAAAGCCGCCGCCTTCACGCGGGCCAACGGCCGTGTCACAGGTGATAACGGACCCCGACACGTCCTTTTTGTGCTGGCTCGCAACGAACTCCAGCGCGCCGCCGAAACAAGCCGCGTAGCCTGCCGCAAACAGATGCTCGGGCGTGGTGGTGTTGGGAAGGCCGGGCCCGCCCATCTCTTTACGGACCGACAGATTGACGCTGACCGAATGATCGGTCGTCTCTGAATGGCCATTGCGACCACCCGTCGAATGGGCAACGGCTGTGACAAGCGGCTTGATGGTGTGGGCGGCCATGATGATCTCCTGAGTGGGTGTGCGTACTCGCGTCCCTCATGGCGGACGAGCTGCAAAATATCAAGCCGGTGTCGGCCCGCAGCCAGCCACTCAGAACCAACCGTTCGTTGGCACGCGACGCACGCCAATCGACACACGACAATGCCAGCCTCGATCAGCATCTTCGACGTGCAACGATGGAAGCTGGTAGTGGTGGAGCTAAGCGGGATCGAACCGCTGACCTCTTGCATGCCATGCAAGCGCTCTCCCAGCTGAGCTATAGCCCCATACCATATGATCATCCGGCAGCGCGGGAGTGGGATCTGCCGAAGAGAGCGTGTCTCTAGGCGGTTCATTGGCAAACTGCAAGCGACAAACTGAGGGTGCTGGAACGTGGCCAAACGGCAGCTCCCAGGGCACGCCCAACACCAACCGTGACAAATGCGCGACAAGCCCCGCGACGTAGGCTATAGCGCGCTCGATGCGCGTCATAACCACCACCTCGGAATTGTCCGAAGTCTGCGATCAGCTGGCGAAGTCCGACTTCGTCACCGTCGACACCGAATTCATGCGTGAGACGACATTCTGGCCGATCCTGTGTCTGATCCAGATGGCTGGACCCGACATCGAAGTCATTGTCGATCCGCAGGCACCGGGGCTCGATCTCGCCCCGTTCCATGCCCTGATGATGAACGACGCCGTCGTGAAGGTCTTTCACGCCGCCCGCCAGGACATCGAAATCGTCTTTGCCCAGACGGGTAAGGTCCCCGCGCGCGTTTTCGATACGCAAGTCGCAGCCATGGTCTGCGGCTTCAACGAAAGCGTCAGCTACGTGAACCTGGTCAAGAAGGTCACGGGCATCGACCTCGACAAGTCGTCGCGCTTCACCGATTGGAGCCGTCGCCCGCTCACGCAAGGCCAGCTCACCTACGCACTCGCCGACGTCACGCATCTGCGCGACGTCTACCGCTTTCTGCTCGCCGAAATGCACACGCACAAGCGCGTCGATTGGGTCGAAGAGGAAATGGCCGAGTTGACCGCGCTGAGCACCTATCAGACCCTGCCCGAGGATTCCTGGAAGCGGCTCAAACTGCGGGTCAAGAACCGTAAGGCGCTCGCCATCCTGATCGAACTTGCCGCATGGCGCGAGACGCAGGCGCAAGCCCAAAATGTGCCGCGGGGCCGCATCCTGCGCGATGAAGCGCTCTACGACATCGCCAACCAGGCACCGATCACGGTCGAGAAATTATCCGAACTCCGCACGCTCAGTGACGGCTTTGCCCGCTCGTCGCGCGCCCGCGACATCCTCGATGCCGTGAAAAAAGGCCTCGCGAGAGACCCCAAGACCGTGCCGCCGCTCGACCAGCCCGTCCCGCTGTCGGCCGAGGCGAACGCAACGGTTGAATTGCTGCGCGTGCTTTTGAAGGCGTCGTCCGCGCGCCACCGCGTCGCCCCGCGCCTCATCGCCGATACCGAGGAACTCGAACTTATCGCTTCGCAGGACCACGCGGCGGTACGCACGTTATCGGGCTGGCGGCGGATCGTGTTCGGCGAAGATGCGCTCCGGCTGAAAAGGGGTGAACTGGCGCTCAGTCTGAAGCGCGGCGAGGTCGTCGCCATCCCAGCGACCGCGTCCGTCGAGGTTGCGGAAGTGTAACATCGGCAGGCGACGGAACATGTGTGGTGGGCGCGTTTCCAAGCCCATCGACACCAACGAAAGGTTCCCAAAGCGCCATGACACGCCTCCGCCTGCTCCCAGCCGTCTCGGTCATCCTTGTTGCCCTGATGCCACTCGCCGCATCCGCGCAAGGAGCGCCGCCCCAGCCCCCGGCAGCGTCTGCTCCTGCGACGGTCTCAGCGGCCGAGGCTGGCCCCGCCAAGCAGGCCATGGCCGCATGTCGCGGGGACATCGTCGCGCTGTGTGGTGGCCTTGAAAAGGGCGGCGGCCGAAAGATGCAATGCCTGAAGGACAACGAAGCCAAACTCTCGGCCCCTTGCAAGTCAGCGATCCAGGCCGTGGTCGACAACAAGGCCGCAGCCGGTCCAAAGCTTGCGCGCGGCGAAGGTCGCGGCAAGGTCCAGAAGGCCTGCCAAACCGACATCGCGACCGTGTGTGCCGGCGTCGAAAAAGGCAAAGGTGCCATCGCCCGGTGCCTGAAGGACAACGCCGCCAAGCTGTCGCCGACGTGTGGGCAAGCGGTCACTGAGCGTCAGGCCATGGGTGTGATGCGCAAGGGCGCACGCGCCGCCTGTGCCGCTGACCGTCAAGCGCTGTGTGGCACGGCGGAGAAGGGCAAGGCGATGTTCCTCTGCCTGCGCGAAAAGCAGGCTCAGGCGTCGCCCGGCTGCCAGCAGGCCCTCGCAAGCCTGCCGGAGCCGCGCAAGGGAAATCGCGCGTCAGGCACTGCAACGCAAGGTGCGCCAACATCGGCACCGCAGACATCGGCACAGCCGCCCGCACCGGCGCAGCGATAAGTCTCGATCGAGCCGCAGACGCGATCATGTCACGAAAAAGGCGCGAACCCCTGAGGTTCGCGCCTTCAATTTGAACGGACGAGATGTGGCCCGATTTGATTTGGCCGGACGACAATTAGCCGGACGACAATTAGCCGGACGACAATTAGCAGGACAACATTTAGCCGGGCTGACCGACTTGAGACATAATCGGGAGACTGCTCTCAGGATCAGGCTTTCAGCTTCTGGATCCGGTCCTTCAGCTTGAGTTTTTCACGCTTCAGTCGTCTCAGTTCCAACTCGTCCGCGCTGGGGTGAGTTACGGTTTCCAAGATCTGGCGCTCAAGAAGTTTGTGCTTCTGCGTCAGCTCTGCGAGATGAGTCGATAGTGACATCCAATCCTCCGCTAGAAACTTCACAACTTCAGCATCGTGACAGAACTGTGATGGGCTGTCCACGCTGCGCCGCGCCAATTTTTCAGGCAAGGCCGCTCAAAGATGAACCAATGGGTTCAACTTTTCGCGACCCAACACTGACGACGCTTGCGCATGCATCTCATCGCATTGCAGTGCGGCCCCCTGGCGATCCGCTGGCCTCAGTGTATAAGCCCCAACGATGTTCCGCGCCGCGTGGCGTTGTGTGGACGGAACCGGGGCGGGCGATCCAAGGCGGCGGCATGTTAGGGCACGACGAGCGCGAACTGCGGGACGAGTTGATCAAGTTGCGGGCCGAGCACCGCGATCTTGATACGGAGATTGCAGCGCTCGAGGCTTCGGGCTCCGTCGATCAGCTCCACGTCAAGCGCCTGAAAAAACGCAAGCTCTCGATCAAAGACCGCATGCAGGGCGTCGAGGACACGCTGCGCCCCGATATCATCGCCTGACGGGTGCGCCCTCAGGCTGCGCTGTTTGAACGAATGCCCGCGCGCCGCGTTGTGCCACGGGCTCCACCCCATAGGCCATGACCGCGATGACAGCCGCCGTTGAAACCTGGCTGTATCCAACGCCAAAGGGCCTGTGGTGTGAGCCCGGCCAGTTTTTCATCGATCCGCGTTTTCCCGTCGATCATGCCGTCATTACGCATGGCCATGCCGATCACGCCCGGACAGGCCACGGCGCCGTGCTCGCGACGCCTGAAACAATTGCTGTAATGAAGGTTCGGTATGGGCCGAATGCTGCGGGCCGCTTCGATGCCCTGCCGCTGGGCGAGAGCCTCGTCGTCAACGGGGTCGGTGTCCGTCTCGCCCCGGCCGGCCATATTCTGGGCTCGGCGCAGGTGGTCTTGGAATGGGCCGGCAACCGCGCGGTCATATCGGGTGATTACAAGCGCAGCCCCGATCCGACGTGCCAGCCCTTCGAACTCGTCCCCTGCGATGTGTTCGTCACCGAGGCAACGTTTGGCCTGCCCGTGTTTCGCCACGCGAACGCTAGCCACGAGGCCCGCCGCCTCATGGCCTCGCTCGCCCATCAGCCCGACCGCGCGCATTTGCTCGGCGTCTACGGCCTTGGCAAATGCCAGCGCATGCTCAAGCTGCTGCGCCTTGAAGGCTACGACGCGCCGATTTATCTCCACACGGCTCTGGTCGGCCTCACCCGGCTTTATGAGCAGCTCGGCCACGATTTTGGCGACGTCCGCCCGGTGATGGAGGCACCCCCCGATGCGGTGAAAACGGCGCTCACCTTGTGCCCCCCATCGGCCATCGCCGACCGCTGGTCGCGCCGGTTCACCGATCCCGTCACGGTGTTTGCCAGCGGCTGGATGTGCGCGCGTGGTCGCATCCGGCAGTCGGGTGTCGAACTGCCACTCGTCGTCTCAGACCATGCCGATTGGCCCGAACTGCTGACCACGATCCGCGAAACGGGCGCTGGCGAAGTCTGGGTGACGCACGGACGGGAGGATGCGTTGATCCATCAGCTCGCCCTGATGGGGATCACGGGCCGCGCGCTCGCCCTCGTCGGCCGCGACGAGGATGGAGAGTAGCCCGTGCAGCTGTTTGCCCCGCTCCTTGATCAGCTCGTTCTCACACCCTCGCGCAACCGCAAGATCGCACTGCTGTCGGCGTATTTTACCCACGCACCCGACCCCGACCGCGGCTATGCACTGGCGGTCCTCACCGATGCCGTGCCGGTGCGTATCGGCTTGCGGCGTGCGCTCACAGACCTGATGGCCGCCCGCGTTGACCCCGTCCTCTACAAGCTGTCGCGGGACTTCATCGGCGACACCGCCGAAACCGTCGCTCTGCTATGGGACCAACGCCCGCCGGAAAGCCCCGAAAGCACGGGAGGTCAGGAGGGTCGCACCCCTCCAGCCTTCACTGGGGGAATGCCGGACGTGAGCCTCAGCGCCATCATCGCAACCTTCCAGGCGACACCCCGATCTGAGACCAACCGCGCGATTGCGACCTATCTCGATGCGCTGGACGCTCAAGGGCGCTGGGCCCTTCTCAAGCTGCTGGGTGGCGCCCCGCGCGCGGGCGTGTCCGCCCGGATGGCCAAGGTCGCGCTCGCCGAATGGTCGGGCGTCGACGTCGGCGACATCGAAGAGGTTTGGCACGCCCTCGCCCCCCCGTACGTGGACCTGTTCGCCTGGCTCGAAGGCCGGGGGCCTCGCCCCGACCCAGGCTCCAAGCCGATGTTTCGGCCCGTGATGCTTGCCCACCCGATCGAAGAGACCGACTGGCCGACGCTTTCGCCGGCCGATGTGGTGGCGGAATGGAAATGGGACGGCATCCGCGTCCAGATTTCAGCCAACGGGGCCGAGGTTGCGCTGTTCTCGCGCGCTGGCGACGATATATCGGCGGCCTTTCCCGAAATCTGCTCGGCATTCCTTGGCCAGACCGTGGTCGCCGACGGCGAGTTGCTCGTGGTGCGTGCTGGCGTAATCGCGCCGTTTAATGATCTCCAACAGCGCCTTAACCGCAAGTCCGTCAGCGCCAAGATGCTGCGCGACTATCCAGCCCATGTCCGGCTCTACGATTTGCTGATCGAGGGCGAAACCGATGTGCGTGGGCTCGCCTTCGCGCAACGTCGCGCCCGCCTCGAAGCGTGGCACGCATCGCACGCACCCCGGCTCACCGACCTCAGTGATCTCATTGCCTTTAGCTCGTTTGATGATTTGAACGCGCTTTGGGCGCAGGCGCGCGCCGAGGCGATCGAAGGCCTGATGATCAAGCGCCGCGACAGCGTCTATGCGGCGGGTCGCGTGCGCGGCCAATGGTTCAAATGGAAACGCGCCAGTCTCACGCTCGACTGCGTGCTGATGTATGCCCAGCGGGGCTCGGGCAAGCGCTCGTCATTTTATTCAGACTATACCTTCGGTGTCTGGCGCGCGGGCCCATCGGGCAATGGCGCGCCTGAACTGGTACCGGTCGGCAAGGCCTATTCGGGCTTCACCGACGCCGAGCTGAAAGAGCTCGACAAATGGGTGCGCGGGCACACGATTGAGCGGTTTGGGCCGGTGCGGTCGGTTGCGGCGGGGCTGGTGCTGGAAATAGCCTTCGACGCCGTCCACCGGTCAGCCCGGCATAAGTCCGGCGTCGCCATGCGCTTTCCCCGGGTTCACCGGATCAGGTGGGACAAGCCAGCAGCCGAAGCTGACACGCTGGACACCGTGCTCGGGTTGATCGACGGCAAATCAAACGCGGGCCCCACTTGAGGGCTAAGGGCTAGCGGCGCTTGCACTGGGGCATGGCGTCCTGTAAGCGGCGTCTTTCGTTTTTCGGGAGCGGCGGGCTCAACGTCCGTCGTGACACGTCGATGCCTGCAGCCACGCCACTTGTCGGGATCATCATGGGAAGCCAGTCTGACTGGCCAACCCTCAAATGTGCCGCAGCCGTTCTCGAAGAGCTTGGCGTTGCGCACGAAACACGGATCATTTCCGCCCACCGCACGCCCGACCGCCTCTACGAATATGCCAAGGCTGCCCGTGGCCGGGGCCTCAAGATCATCATTGCTGGCGCAGGCGGGGCCGCTCACTTGCCTGGCATGGCGGCCGCACTCACGACCTTGCCAGTGCTCGGGGTGCCCGTCATGAGCAAGGCCCTGTCAGGCCGCGACAGCCTTTATTCGATTGTCCAGATGCCAGCTGGCATCCCGGTCGGCACGCTCGCGATCGGCGAGGCGGGAGCCACAAATGCTGGCCTTCTCGCGGTGAGCATTCTCGCCCTGTCGGACCCAGGGCTCGCCAAGCGCTTAGAAGACCGCCGCGCCCGCCAGACCGCTGCCATCGCCGATCACCCTCAAGAGGGAGCCTGAGAGCCATGACGGCGCTCAGCCCAGGCTCAACGATCGGCATTCTTGGAGGCGGCCAACTCGGCCGCATGTTGGCGCTGGCTGCTGCCCGCCTCGGCCTCAAATGCCATATTTACGCCGATGCACCAGGCCCGGCCTTTGACGTCGCGCCGCTCACGACCATCGCGCCCTATGACGATGAGGCTCAGCTTGCTGCGTTTGCT
>JBBRKD010000054.1:0-7567 GCA_038218255.1 Hyphomicrobiales bacterium
GAGTCGTTCGGCGTCTGCATTGGCGTGTGCGCTAACAGATTCAGCGCGCGCAGCGTTGGCTTGCTCGCGCGCTGCGCGCGCTTTGTCGCGCTCTTCACGCCCTGCCAACGCTGGCGGCATCAGCGCATTGGACAAACCTGAATCGCTAGCAGCCGCAGCCCCATAGCCTAACCCGAGCATCTTGGCTGCAGCCAATGGCCTAAATGCCGCCATCGCTGTTTGAACACCAGCATTGGTCATGCTGGGTATGCTTGGGTCCTGGTAGGCCTCACCAATAGCAGACCCGGCCCGCAGGGCTTGCGGAATGCCCGACGCTTCATATCCGACGTTAGCCAGCATGTTAGAGTTGCGCTCGAGCCGTGGCGCATCGGCCGCCAATGCCGCGGCCTCGCGCGTCGATGGATCACGGCCCGCCATGGCGCGCGCTTGGATGCCGCGTCGTTGCTGGTTCGTGACAGGCATAACAGCATCAGGCACGCCGTCCCCATTGAGGTCGACCAGCGCTTGACGATACGCCGCCATACCGTCATCCCAAGGATCAGACGGCCGCACCATCACGCCGGGAGGGTTCGCCATTAGTGCAGCCTCTTATCGGTGTTGATGCCGTTCTCGTGGGCAACGGCCATGAATACCGGCCAGAGTTCGGGGTTGTACCGGGCCATCTGTTCAAGCCCAAGAACATGCCGCACGAGCGGGGCCGCCGCCGCATGCGAGCCGTCACTGATCGACGCGCGCAATTGGAGATAACCCGTCATCCAGCGCGTATATTTCGGCATGGACATCAGAACGCTGGCCGCATAGCCACTGCCGGCAATCGCCAAGGGCGTTGCCACATCGCCGCGCGCCACCGAGCTACCCGCCCCCGCCAGCGCCCCAAGATTGAGGGCATTCGTTCCACTGCGGCTGGTGTTAGCCATCGCCTCGACATTGGCAAGCCGATTGGCGACGCGGTAGAGGTCCTGCAGCGCGTCCTGGTGGTCGGGCGTGAAGATCAGCGCGCGCGACGCTGGCGACATGGCCGTGTAGCGCGTGACGAATGACGACGGCGAAAATCCGGCTTCCTGCACCAAGCCGCGCGCGGAATTGATGGGGCGACCAAGTTCTTGAACAACGAGCGCGCCGAACTGCGCCCGCTCCTCCGGGCGCAACGGGCCCATCGCGGCACGAAACATTCGCTCGTTACCGCGCAAGCCGTCAGACGCGGACCGAATGAGGTTCGCCGCGGCCTGTTGCGGGTTTTCAGCGCGAACCACCTGCATAAACCGGTCCATCCGATCCATGCTCTGTCGCGTGTAGCGGTCGGCCACTTGGAAATCGCGCAGCGCTTGAACAGCGCGGGCCGTCTGCTGTTGCGTCAAGCCGGTATTGCCTCCGGCCTGATGGGCCGCCACCGCGCGTGCGGCGATATCCTGCAGGCCCACTTCGAGATCGGACGAAATACCCGCATACAGGCGCCGCAGCTGCGTACGGTCGAGCGACACGTCATAGAGGCCGAAGTTATTGAGTTCCCGCCCGATTTCGGTACGCATCACCCGCAAGTCGCCAAACGATACGTTCGACCGAGCATTGGCGAGCCGTTCGAGCATGGGACCAAACCGGCCGGTCGCCAAACCGCTCGTGACAGACGAGCGCGCTTCAGTATCGAGCATCTGCCGCACAACCGCACCGCTGTTGGCGGTTGGCAATGGCAAGGGGTTGACCGAACCATCGGACCGCCGAATGGGCGGGATACCCCGGAACGCTTTTTCATAGAGCGCTTCTTGCCGGGCCGCAAAGGAGGTCTCCTGCGCCGGGACGCGAATAACCCTGTTCAGTTCGGTGTCAGACAAATCCTCGACGCTGGTCCGGTTTGTCATTTTCTGAACGCGCGTTTGCGGCAACCCGACGGGGTTCCCCCGCGAGTTCTGAACCGATCCGCCCGTCACCTGCTGAATGCCGGGCTGGGCTGCAGCGATGCGGTTCATTTGCGCTTGGCCGCCGCCCTGGGGGATATTCACCGGCTGCACAGGGTTGATGCCCAATGCCTGAACCTGGCCCGGCTCGAGTTCATTGAACCCGCGCGCACGAAACCGATCGAGCCCGCCTTGAACAGCTTGGCCGGCACCTTCCGCCGTGGCGTTGGGGCTGATTTGCGTGGCCAGCCGTTGCGCAGCCGCTGCCGTATCATGGAACGTCTCATCCATGTTGTTGCGCAGCGGCGCACCTATCAATGGCGTTTCGGTCAACTGTTTGCCGACGCTAGCAACCGGTCCTTGATTGAACGATGGTCCAAACGGACGAATACCTTGGTTGTCGAACGCCTGCGCGTCGGTTTGGGCCGCGATCGCGCGTTGGCGGGCGATGCCTTGCGCCGTGGGCGACCCAACGGGTTGGTTTGATGGCGTGCGGTAGCCCGCAGCGATGCCAGGAGCCATACCGCCCGCCATACCAGCAAGGCCTTGCACCCACGGCGCAGCGCCAGCGTCAGCTGCCCCTTGCTGGGCCACACCACCGGATGCCGCCGACGCAATGTCCGTAGCGAGGAACTGCCCGGGGTTGGCGCGCGCGTTCTGCACCATCGATTGCCCGATTTGGCCGATGGTGCTTCTGGCCACCGGCCCCGCAGCGCGCGACGCAAGCCCCATCATCACCCCGGCCGGCACGACCGATCCACCGACGGCCTCACCAGCGGATTGCGCATAGTCACCAAGCCGAGATTCTGGCGCACGCGGATTGAGCATGGGACGCCAAGGCCATGAATCCTCCGCATTGGGCAGGAAACCGCCACCGAAGGCTTTTTCGCCGAGCCAATCGACGGCACGATAGGGCGCCGTAATGACCTGGGCCAACCCCTTATTGAACCCATTGGCCGCCGCCGTTGGGGCATCATAGGGGTTCGTGCCGAGCCAAGGCTTGGATGGCCCTGCCGTTGGGGCATCATAGGGGTTCGTGCCGAGCAAAGGCTTGGATGGCCCTGCGTCCGGCCGCTGGACACCGTGCGCCTTATCCATGACGCCGCGAATCGTCGCCGAATCTGTCCCATCGGGAAACTCAACCGTAATACCGCCCGGGCCGCTGACCGTGATTCCCATTAGCGACTAGCCGGAACAGGGGGCGCTGAGCCGCGCAGCACGACATCTCCCGTGACGGGGTCATAGACGTACGCCCCCGGGGGGCGGACCGCGCTTGCTGCACCTGGAGGGGCTGGCGCTGCGGGTTGCGCCGGCTGCGCCCCTGGCGCAAAGTTCACGGGCTGATTAACCGCTGGCGGTTGCCCGCCGGGCTTATAGTATTGGCCACCCCGCAGCGCCTGTGCTTTCTGTTCGTTGATCTTGAGGCGGATCTGTGCGGCTTGCTCGGCGCGCGTATAAATCGCCTCGCGATCCCGCGCGTTGAGATTGACCGACCCTGCAACGTCCATCAATATCTTGCGCTCACCCTCGGTTGGGTTGCCGCCGAACGTGGCGCGAAGAGACGACAGCGCCTGATTGGTTATGACATTGGCCAGCTGAGTCGTGGCGCTCGATCCAACCTTGCCCGTGAATGGAAGGGCATTGTTTATCGTTTCTCGTGATCCGGCCGTCGCGCCTTCGTAAGCAATCGAGTTCAGCCGCTTGGCTTCCGCCAAGCTGCCGAGGGCTTGATGCGTTTGGGACACAAAATCGTCGGCCTCGTCGATCGCTTTTTTGGTTGTCGGATCGATCTTGTTTTCACCACTAACCACCGTCTGATGACGCCCCGTTCGCGGATCGGTCGCGATGAGTGAACCGCCCTCTGGAACGATGTTTAATTTCATCGCTTCCCCGGGCGAGTAAGCTCCCGTTGCGAGGAATGTCCGATGCTCGTTTGATCCAGGCGTGAGCCCGAGCGTTGGCGCTGCCTGCTGTCGCGCGGCTGGCGTCATGTTCGCATACTGCGCCTGATTGTTCGTGTGCGTTTCGCCGGCCCTTATGTCCGCGCTGCGCGCGAGATCGAGCCGTGCGCTTTCATTCGCTGCCGACTGCTTTTTGATCTGCCAGTCAAGGTGCTGTTGCGACATGCCCGCGTCGGCTAAAACCTTGAGCGGCCCCGTGCGCGGATCATGATACGAGGGGTCCAGCCCCGCCGCGTTCGGGTGCGTCGCGATGAATTTCGGCCACTCCGCCGTGCGCCGGCCTTCATCCATCGCCAGCGCTGACATGGCAAGATTGCCGGCCCGCTCACGTACGGCCTGAGCTTTCTTTTCGTTGGCCGCGTCTTTTTCCAGGCCGAACCGGTCTTGCTGCAATTGCATCAGCTTGTTCGATCGGTCGTTCTCGACCTGCTGTTGCTGCGCACCGCGATAATCCGCGTAGCTCTTTTCAAGCGGCTGCACCAACCGATTGATGTCCGGCGTCTCGAAATTCCAATTCCGCATCTGTTGGGACATGGGTTATTTGCCCCCTGGCGTCGGCATCGGCGCGAACGCCTTGAACATCGTCCCGCCGATCGCACTCACACCCGTGAGCACATTGTTGACCCCAGCCATGCGGGCATTGTTCGCTGCCTGCGTCGCTTGCGTGTCGTTGTTCACCAGCGCATTCGACCGGCCAACCGAGCGTTCCGCCATGCCGTTGTAGTACCCGCTATCGAGGCCCGCCTGCTGGCCGGCGATCCCCAGGCCCATCTGCGCCGCGCCTTGCAGGTGGCTGTAGTAGTTGTTCACGTCGCCCTGCGCGCGCTCACCGGCCGCACGCACCACCGCGAGATGCGTGGCGCCGGAGTTGCCTTGCCCTTTGGCGCCGTAGCGCCGGAAGATCGCATCGTCCGCATTCGCACCATATGGCTGCGGGTACTGCATAAACGGCGACGACTGAAACTCGCCGAACTGCTTTTGCTGGGCACCAGCGCCGTTGAAACCCAGCGCGTTGCCGTAGGCCTCAGAGCCGCGCTGGCCTTGCGCGGCGAACGGCTGATATCGCCCCTGCGCCGCGTTGTACCCGGTCTCGGATTGGCTATTAGCATTGTCGTAGCCGCTGTTGATCTGCCCGGCGTTGCGCGTGCCAAGTTGCGTGGCCTCCTTGGCGCTGGTTTTGCCCAGCATGTCGTTGAAAAATCCCATGATCCCCTCAGTCGTTCAGACGGCGGATGATGATATCGAGCGTGGCGAGGTAGCGGCGCCATTCCGGACGCAACTCGCCGTTACTATCGAGCATCGGCGATTGAGGCAGCGGCGGGAGCGTTGTTGCGGGCATCAGCCGTACCACGTGGTGATGTCAGCGCTCACCGACAGGATCGAGCGGGCCACGGCAGCCGAGATCGACAACCGATACGTACGCGCGCGCGAGACGCCGAGCCGGTTGAGCCGCACGCGTCGGAGCCGGTCGCCCTCAGCCCCGATCGGCGCAAAGCGCTGCATGCTCCACGACGCCCCGCCATCGTCGGAATAGTCGACCATGAGCACCGGGTTGGAGATCTGCGTTGCGCCCGTGGCGATGCCCACGCCGGGCACGACATCGACGTACAACGCGGTATGCCGCAGGCGGTGCGGGTAGCCATGCACGGGCGGGGTTTGCACCGTCATAATCAGCGGTTCTCCAGCTTCGTCATAGGCGGTCGAGGACAGCGTGTAGAGCGTCCCCGAGCGATAATCGCCCACCACGATGCGTCGCCCGAACTGGATTGCCTTGGAGCCAATCCAGCGCGCGTCGGCATACGATTTGCGCTCGTGCCAATAGCCCGTGGCCGTATCGTAGACCCACGTCCCCAGCGTCCCCGAGAGCGCGTAAAACGTGTGCCCATTGCGAAACCATGACGTGGCCTTGAGTGCGGTCGGATCGGGCTCGTCCGTCACAAACCGTTCAACCGCGTGGTTGCTGATGCGCTGCGCCTGATAGCCCTGCAGCATCCGCACGGTGCCGTCGTGGGCGACGAACGCGCTGGTCTGGTCGATATCGGCGACGCTTTCAGCGGCCAGCACGCCCACGTCAATGGCGGTTGTGCGGCCGAACGGGTAGGGCGTTTCGCCCACGTTCTGCCAGAACTCGAGCGAGCGCTCGCCGCCCAGGCACAGATCACGCCCCCGCGTCCAATTGCGCACGCCCCGGTCGGGGTTGCTTTCCGCGCTGGCATAGCTCAGCGCGGTCACGTCGCCGTTGTCGAGTTCCGAGGCGTAGTGGCTGCCGTCCTGCGTGAGGAACGAGAAATACCCGTCGAGATGCGTCACGGAGATCGGTGGTGGCAGATCGGGGTCTTCGTTTTGCGTGAGCACGCCGCCCCGGCAGTAGTACACCAGACCATCGCACACGATCGCGATAGTCGGGTTGGGCGCCTCGCGGTTGCGCGCCATGGTCACCATGCCATCCGACGCGATGGCGCCGAGAACCGTCGCAGTCCCGCCCCCGTCGACCCGATACAACAGCCGGCCGGCCACTGGGTAGAGCTCAGCATCGGTCAGCGCGAGCATGCAGCGGATGGCGCCGGCATCGGCAAGCGTGGCAAACGTCGTCAGCCCATCGACCGCGTGGACATTCCACGGCGTCTTGCCCTCGTCGCCGACTTGTTCGGCATAGCCGTTGATCAGCCGGGCTGCCCCGGCGTGACCATAGCGTGCCGTATTGGATTTGAGGCCGAGCGATATCTGCGTGATCGGCACTACGGTGCCGCTTTCGGCTGCGCCATCGCCTCGACCTGGGCTTGCAGGTCGACCAGCTGTTGGGTCAACGCGTCGACCTGGGCTGCTAGGTCATCAGGCTGCACGAGGGCTGAATCCGGAAGGTTTTCGACCCGAACCAGTTTGCCGTCTTCGTATATTTCATGTCTCATGCTCATCACCAGTTTCTAAACCAAGCGGCGGGAAAACCACCCGAGTTCGCCGTTTGTGATTGCGCGGTTTCATCAGCTGGCAGCGCCGCGTATGTGAACGCCCTCGATAAATACGTTGGAACAAAACCGTTCGGACTCGAGCCGAGCAATGGCGGAGCCCACACCCCATTGTTACCCGACATCGTTGGTGCCACATCGGACACTATGCTTATGAAATAAAAACCCGGATCAACTGCAACTGATAATGACGAGATTGTTTTTTGACCCGTGGACGCTACCGAAACCGTGCCCATATCAGACACCAACGTCCCTGGTGAATTATCAGCGTTGACGTTTCGCAACCCGACCCGGACGCTACCGGCAGCGAGCGTTGACACATAAACAGCCGCCGACGTGATGGTCATCTTTTGCGGAATGACAATTGGCACGTGGTATAATGTGTTGGCCGTGATCGCATTATTGGTGAACGACATTACCCCTGGGCCAATCCACGCGGTCGCGTCATGATACGGACGCGAGCCATACGCGGTTGGGAAATACCCCGGCTTTAGGTAGACGTTAGCCCCGGAGCGCGACACGGGGATGCGATCAACGGATTGCATCGCCACGCCGTCCGTCAGCGCTGAAATCTTGGTATCGGCCACGCTATGCCTCCATCAATAGATAGCTCGTGCCGTCTTCGAGCAGCAACCCGAACACGCCGTCTTCCTGCAGGAACGCGTTGGCGCTGCCGCCGGGCGTGGCGTCGCCGCCGCCCTCACCGACTGTCGCGTCAATCCAGAAATCGAGCGCTAGCCCCAGCATC
>JBBRKD010000055.1:0-7529 GCA_038218255.1 Hyphomicrobiales bacterium
CTCGCGCACGTCGCGGCTGCTGATCGATCACAATCGCGGGCTCGACGACCCGACGCTCGTCATGCGCATTTCCGACGGCGCGGTCATTGCCGGCAACAAGACCCTGGACGCAGCAGAGCGCCAGCTGCGGATTGATCGCTACTACGCGCCCTACCACGATGCCATCGAGCGCACGATCAATGAGGCCTGTAGCCATGGTCCCCAGCCCGTGCTGGTCTCAATTCATAGCTTCACGCCGGTGTGGAAAGGCGTGGCACGGCCCTGGCAGGTCGGCGTGCTGTGGGACAAGGACCCCCGTCTCGCCGTGCCCCTGATTGCCGAGATGCGGCGTGATACAACACTTACGGTTGGCGACAATGAGCCCTATCATGGGGCGCTTCGCGGCGATACGATGTGGCGGCACGGGACCAGCCGGGGCATCGCGCATGCACTGATCGAAGTCCGCCAGGATCTGATCGCAACGGCGGACGGCCAGCGCGCGTGGGCAGCAAAGATTGCAACATGGCTTCGTCGCGTGATGGCAGATCCTGCCGGGGCGGATGCGCTCCGACAGCGCCAGGACTTCGGATCGTGGAGTCTGGGATAGGCTGAAAACCTGGGCTAACATTGTTGAAAAGCATGAGGAGCGACCATGGCCGACTTGATTCCTGACCTCGGGCCGCAAACGACAGTTGAGCTTGAGGCTGCCGCGTTTCGCAAGCTCGTCGCGCATTTGCGAGTGCGGTCGGACGTCCAGAATATCGATATGATGACGCTTACCGGGTTTTGCCGGAATTGCCTGTCCAACTGGCTCAAGGACGCCGCCGACGCGCGCGGCGTGGCCCTGTCCAAGGAGGACAGCCGCACGCATGTCTACGGCATGCCCTACAAAGACTGGCAGGCACTGAACCAGCGTGAGGCGAGCCCCGAACAAAAAGCCGCCTTCGACGCTGCAAAGCCTGCTGGCCACTGACCCGTCAGGCCATTGAGATGATGGTGTTCATCCACAGGGGCGCAAAAAAGCTCTGGATGGATCGACCACACGCCTTGCCCGCTACAGTTCGGCTCTCTAGCGTTGTTGCTCATCAACGTAAGAGGGTCCCATGAGCACGCTGCCGTCGTCGGCGCAAAATCAATTGCGCCAGTTTGTGGAGCAGATCGAGCGGCTTGAGCAGGAGAAGAAAGCGCTTTCTGATGACCTCAGAGACAAATATCTTGAGGCCAAAGCGGTTGGCTTCGACGTGAAGGCGCTGCGGACGATCGTGCGGATGCGCAAGAAGAGCAAGACGGAGCGCGAAGAAGAAGAGTCGATCCTTGACGTCTACCTGCATGCGCTGGGCATGTTGTCGGATGGCAGTGCACCGGCACGCTTCGAGCAGCAGGGCGATGGGATGCTCGACGCGGCCGAGTAAGTGCCGCAACCGTGGCACGGTGGGCGGCGGATCGTCGTCCTCCCCGGCCGCAACATTCAGATCGCGATTCTGGCCGCGTCACAAACAGTCATGACGCTCAAACAGTCATGGCGCTCCACCTGGGTCGGCGCCCAGGCAGAGCGCCCGCGATGTCTGGGACAAAGAGGCCCAGGCACCGTTTGCCGTGCCATCTGAGATGCTTTCGGCCTGTTCGACCTGCGGCGTCTCCAACATAAGTCTAAGGGTAGGCAAGGTCCGCGATCAGCGCTATTCGTATTAACTGTGCGCTTCGATCAGACATTATTATGCAGAACGTCACCTTGAAGCAGTTGCGGTATTTTGAGGCGGTGGCCAAGCACATGCATTTTGGCCGCGCGGCCGACGCTTGCTGCGTCACCCAGCCGGCCCTGTCCATGCAAATCCAGGACCTTGAGCACTCTCTGGGAACCACGCTGATCGAGCGCGCGCGGTCAGGCCTCAGGCTCACGATCTCGGGCGAGGCCGTCCGGATACGGGCGAAGCGCATTCTCGGCGACGTTGACGATCTGGTCTCCCAGTGTCGCGTCGAGCAGGGCCTCATGCGCGGTGAACTCCGACTGGGCGTTATTCCCTCGGTCGCGCCGTACCTCCTCCCGCGACTTCTAGGGGCCGTGCGCGAGGCCCACCCAGGTCTCGCACTCCACATTCGCGAAACGCAGACCAAGGCGCTCACCGACGAGTTGCTCGACGGTAAGCTCGATGTGTTGCTGCTAGCTGGACCGGTGGCGGGCGTAGAGCTCGTGTTCCTGCCGCTGTTTGAGGATAAGTTTCTGCTGGCGATGCCAACCGGCTATCCGTTGCCGCAGCATGTGCGGGCGACGCGTGAGCTGATTGCGGGCGAACGGCTCCTGCTGCTGGAAGAAGGGCACTGCCTGCGTGATCAGGCATTGGCCTATTGCGATATGAAGCAGGTAGACGCGGTCAACACGCTCGGGGTTTCCAGCCTTTCAACCGTTGCCGGAATGGTTGCGGCCGGACATGGGCTGACGCTCCTTCCCGAGATCTGCCTCGAGACGGAAACGCGCGACCGGGGCATCAAGCTTGCAGCCTTCGCAGCACCCGAGCCCTTCCGCACGCTGGGGCTCGCATGGCGGCCGTCCTCGCCGCGTACGGCCGATTTTGAGGAATTAGCACGGCTGATCATGGAGCAGCGAAAGCCCGCGCGCACGGCACTCACTTAAGATTGCGACGACACCGACTATTTGGGTGACGACGTCTTGACCGCGCGTGGGATCAACTTGGTCGGCAGTTCTGCGAGGCCATCGGTTCCAGTGAAGTCGGCAAGGTGAACCGGTTTGCCCTGGAATTGTTGAGCCCACATGATCCCGGCCGTCTGCTCGCCCGGCGAAAACTGCATCGGGGGTACAGCGGTCGGGCTGTCCAGGATTGCCAGGATCTTGGCGACGTCTGGCGCAACCATTCGCGACAGCGCAGGCTCATTGATTGAGGCCGTAGGCGTCAACAACGGCGCGATTGGGAAGGGCCGATAGGACAGCTCTTCGGGATGTTCTTCGTCGAACGCTGGCGCTGACGACCATCCATTCCCCCAGCCGGGGCGCGCAGCATCCGTCAGGGTCGCGCGAGCGGCCTCAGCCGAACTAGGCACCTGTGTGGGGTCGAGTGCTGCGATTTGCGTCCATGACGTGCGCGGGATGCCAGCCATCACATTCGCAAGGCGAGCGCGCCCGTCAGCGGCGGTAACGGGAACCGGCGATGACGCATCGGCGCGCTGACCGAGCCGGGTCGCGGGCGCGGGTCCAGAGATGAGCCGGGGCTGCGACTGATCGGGGGTGTCAGCAAGCGAGACGAGTGCCATAAGTTGCGAGCGGTCTGCGTCCGACGGAGCCAGGGTGAGGCGGGACGGGCGTTCAACCAGTTTGGGCGCCACAACCAACTTGGGCCCCTCGACCAGTTTGGGCTCCGCGACCAGCTTGGGTTGCGGACGCGGCGCTGGCTGTGTCGCTGGCGGTGTGAGCACGGCCACGCGATCGGGCGCCGTGCGAACCGCAGGAGCAGGTGGCGTCCTCACACCCGTGATGGTCGGTTTGGCGACGCTGGCGTCAGCGACCTGGACGGCGGCGGGGGGATTGCTGCGCAGCGAAAAGAACCCTGCGATTTCAGTTGCGAGCGATTTGTGCTGCGTTTGGGCGATCTTGACGTCCTCGGGCGTTATCGACCCGCCATCGGCCGTATGGTGCTGCGAGCGCCCAGCGGGAAACAGCAGCGCGAGTTCGTAGCGCGGCAGCCGAGGCCAATGACGCACGTTCCCGGTATCGACGTGGATGAAGGGAATGCCCGATGTCGGATAATAGCCAACGCCACCACGTTCGCGGATCAGGGCCGAATAGCGCATTTGTTGGAGAGACACGTCGGGAAACCGGACGTCGATCGCTTTGCCGGTGATGTGCTGGCTTTCGCTCGCCTGTCCGCCCACGGTGCGGCGTAGCATGTCGTTGGTTGACCGGGACCGGTAGCCACAGATGATGTGGATTGGCTCTTTAGAGCCCAGTTCCGTGTGCATTTCCCACAGCGTATCGATGGTCTTAGGGTCCATCGTTGTCTTCTCGTTGCGCCGCCAATCGCGCATGATCCAGTCGATTTTTTCCATCGCGTCTGGCACGAGCTTGCCGTCACGACGATAAGTGACCGTGATCGTCTCCTTGGTGTGGATATGGTAAAACGAAATCGCGCGCGTATCGGAAAAGGCAGCCGTCAGCTGCTGGGTTCCCAGGGCAGCGGCCAAGGTGGTGGCCGCGAGCATGAGGCCGATGGTTTGAGGCAATCGTTTCAACGCAGCCTAGTCCCGTTACTTTTCTGTGCGGTTCCCTGTGTCTGGACGGCAGGCCTAGACGCCGAATGGGCTGACATCAGGGCTTCACGACGGCCATAACGGGGCAGGGGGCGATCACAAAAACCGTTCAAAAACAGTCACCGTGTCGCCGGGTTGGACGACATAGTCCGATGGCGCTTCGATCTGCTCGACAAAACCGTTGATCCGGCGGCTGATCCGGAAGCGTTGCGTGCTTGCCCGTTCGGAATAGCCGCCCGCAATGGCAACCGCGGTTTCGACCGTCATGCCCGAGACATAAGGGTACTGCCCGGCTGTCCTGACTTCGCCGAGGATGAAAAACGGGCGGTTCTGCAGCATGTCCACGGTGACCTGCGGGTCGCGGACGTATTGCGTGCCGAGGCGGGATTTGATCTGCCGCTCCAGCGCCGACGTCGTCAGCCCGCGTGCGGCGACCTCGCCAATGAGCGGGACGGTGATCTTGCCGACATGATCGACCGTGTAGCTGCGCGACAGGTTCGGTTGGCCATAAACAAAGATACGCAGGCGGTCGCCGCTGTCCAGCAAGTAGGGCCCGTCCGTGTCGGCAACAGCCTGAGGTCCGCGAGGCAGTGGCGGGGGAGCAGTCGGCTCACCCCAGCTTGTTTTTGTGCTCACCGCGATATCCGCAGCTCCTGGACCGACGGCGACTGGGTAGCCGCCCGACACCGGGGCGTCGACCACGATCCGGCTGTCTGCCACACCGATCCCAGGATCGCTCGCGCACCCAGACAGTGCGAGAGTGGCCATACAGAAAAGGACAATGGCGCGCAGGGACATGACAGGGCTCTCATAAACACAATGACGAAGACCTGAGTATGTGGCTCACACTGGTTAAAAAATGCTGAGCCAGCGACTTTTTTCGAGACGTTTAAGGAATTGCTTACTCGCGCACGGTCAAATGGGCGCGAATCGCAATTCGTTTTAAATAGGTTGATCATGCGCTCGCAGGTCCCCGCTTCGCCTGACAACATCGACCCTGTCAGCCTGTTCGCACATGTGCGTGCCGCGCTGCCACGCGTGATGGTGTGGACGCTCGCGGTGTTTGCGCTGACGTTTGGCGTTTTGGCGTTGATTGCGCCGCGCTTTCAGTCCGAAGCGCAGTTGACGATCGATGCCAAATCGACCGCCAATCCCTTCAACGACCCTAAGCAATCGCAGCCATCGTCCGATTCAACCGCGAGTCAGATGGACCGCGAGGCGATCAACACCCACATCAAATCCCTGCAATCTCCAACGCTCGCAGCCAAGATCGTCACCGACCTCAAGCTGAAGGACAAGCCCGAGTTTAACAGTGAACGCGGTGATATCGACATGCTCGGCAAGCTGCTTCGCATGGCGGGCCTTGGCGGCGCGCGCCCCGGACAAACCGAGCAGGACCGTGTGCTCGAAGCCTATTTCCGCAATCTCGACGTTTATTCGGCGCGTGAAAGCCGCTTCATCGGCATCCGCTACACGTCGGCAGATCCCCAACTCGCAGCCGACATTCCCAACGCCATCGCTGAAGCCTATCGCGAGCAGTTGGCTGGCCGTAAGGTCGAGGAAACGAAGGACGTCCAGGACGCTCTGTTGCCCAAGATCGAGCAAATGAAGCTTGAGGTCTCAACCGCCGATGTCGCGGTCGAACAGTTCCGGGCCAAGACCGATCTGTTCAAGGCTGGCACGCAGAAAACGACGTTGAACGAGCAGCAACTGGGGGAATTGACCAACGAGCTGAGCAGGGCGCAGGCCGCCCGCAGCGAAACCGACGCGCGTGCCCGCACTGCACAGGAGATGCTTCGCGGCGGATCGGGCGACGCGTTGCCCGACGTGCAGAAGTCGCCGCTCATTCAAAATCTCGTCCAGCAGCGAGTGCGCGTCGAGCGCCAGGTGGCGGAGTTGAACGCCACGCTTCTGCCGGGTCATCCGCGCATGCAACAGCTCAACGCCGATCTCACCGGCTTAAAAAAGCAGATCACAGCCGAAGCCGCCAAGATCGTTGATGGGCTCAGCAAGGAAGCCAAAGTCTCAGCCGACCGCGAGATGGCAATCAAGAAGCGGCTCGCCGAACTCAAGGTCACGGTCAAGGATTCAGGCCCCGACGAAGCCAAGCTCAAGGAACTGGAAGCTGACAGCAAATCCAAGCGCGACGAACTCGAACGCCTGCTCGCCCAGTACAACGTCAACAAGAGCCGAGCTGGAAGCAAGAGCGTGCCGGTCGAAGCCAAGCTCCTGTCGCCCGCCATGCCGTCCAGTGTCGCGGTCTATCCCAAAAAGCCACAGATTGCAGCGATTGCAGCACTCGCAGCCTTCATCCTTGGCATGGCGCTCACCGTGCTCCGGGCGCTGGCGCGCGGTGCGCAAGCGCCTCGGTCCATGGCGACCGAAGTGCGAGGCACCGGTGGGGTCGGGAGCGGCGGCGGCAGTGGCGGTCGCGTGCTGGCACAGCCGACTGCGCGCGCTGCCATGTCGGGCAGCGCGTTACCAGCAGTCGCAGGCGTTCCCGAGTTAGCCAATGCCCGTTTGGCAGCGGTTGCTGAAGCCGCCGAAGGTGCTGATCTCGTCGCCACATCGGCCTTAGGCCCAACGCCAGCGGAACATGAGGTTCACTCGGCTGAGGCCGTATCGGAGTATGTTCTTCAGCGGACCCCGTCGCGGGGTGGCTATCGCACGCTCGTGGTTGGGCGCACGCCAGCGGTTGATGCGACGCCGGTCGCGATCGAAGTGGCCGAGCGCTTGGCGGCGGCGGGACAACCGGTGGTGCTCGTCGAATGGACCTACGGCGACCCACTGGTCGCAACCCGCGTTGGCTTAATCGAGAGCCCAGGTATTGCCGATCTTGTCGCGGGAACAGCGACATTTGAGGACGTGATCACGGCGCTGCCAGGGTCGCAATCGCACTTTGTTCCGGTTGGCAACATGACGGCTGAACTTGCTGATGCGCTCGATGCCGATCAGCTCAATCTCATCCTTGATGCACTCGACGAAGCCTACGCCCATATCGTGATCGTCGGCGATCACGACAGCGTGCGGCATCTGTTTGAGACCATCCAGGGGCGGTGCGATGCCGGTGTGATGGTCGGCGACGGCGAACCAGCTGCGGTCCTGAGCGATCCACCAGGAACATTCCTGGGCTTTGAAGTCACCGAAATCGCGCTCGTGCGCCTTGAGCCCGAGAGGGCGCCAAGGGACTTGGTTAAGCGACGGATGCGTGGGCTCGGGATGGGGTCGCGCACGCCGGTGTCCGTCTGATCGAGCGGTGCGGGTTTGGTCACGCGTTCTTAATCGAAACC
>JBBRKD010000056.1:0-7489 GCA_038218255.1 Hyphomicrobiales bacterium
AAAGCTGCCGCGCGCGTTCTGGCACTGGGACGACATGATCTCCAATAACGCCAACGGGTTCTTCCCCTATACGCCCGCGACCGGGCTGCTCTATGGCCTCGACGAAGCAATCGACATGCTGAACGAAGAAGGCCTCGATAACGTGTTTGCCCGTCACGAGCGGCTCGCCGAAGCAACCCGCCGCGCCGTTAAAGGCTGGGGTCTTGATATCTGGTGCCGCGATCCGAAGTATTATTCGGCAGCCGTCACGACGGTCGCCATGCCCGAGGGCCACAACGCCGACGCCTTCCGCAAGCTCGTGCTCGACACGTTCGACATGTCGCTTGGAACCGGGCTCAACAAGCTCGCAGGCAAGGCGTTCCGGATCGGGCATCTTGGCGACACCAACGAACTCACCGTCATGGGTGCGCTCACGGGCGTCGAGATGGGCCTGGAGATCGCAGGCATTCCCCATCGCAAGGGTGGCGCACAGGCCGCCATGGATTACCTCAGCGTCGCAATGGCGCCGCCGGTCAAAGCGCTCGCGGCGGAATAACATCAGACGCGACCCTGCGCGATTGATCAAAATCGGAGTGTGATGGATGGCACGGATCGGATTTGTCGGCTTAGGCAATATGGGATTGCCGATGGCTGGCAATCTGGTCACATCCGGCCACGCCGTCATCGGCTTCGACCTCGTGGCTGACCATTGTGCCGCAGCAGCCCAGCGCGGCGTCGTGATTGCGTCAGATGCCGTTTCGGCGGCTCAAGCTGCCGACGTCGTTTTCACGATGCTGCCGTCGGGCAAGCATGTGCTGTCGGTCTATGACAGTGGGGTGCTCGATGCGGCTGCGGCGAACGCCGTTTTTGTCGATTGCTCCACGATCGATGTCGCAACCGCGCGTGACGCCCACGACCTTGCCGAAAAGGCTGGCCGTCTGTCGCTCGACTGTCCCGTGTCGGGCGGCGTCGGCGGCGCGGAGGCCGCAACCCTAACGCTGATGGCTGGTGGGAGCGTGGCAGCGTTTGAAGCGGCCAAACCGGTGCTGGCCGCCGTGTCCAAGCGCATCGTCCATTGCGGGGCCGCCGGTGCCGGGCAGGCGGCCAAGATCTGCAACAACATGATCCTCGGCATTTCGATGATCGCGGTCGCTGAAGCCTTCGTGCTCGGTGAAAAACTCGGCCTCTCGCATGAAGCGCTCTACGAGGTCGCCTCGACATCGTCGGGCCAGTGCTGGTCGCTCACGAGCTATTGCCCGGTGCCGGGGCCAGTGCCAGCCTCTCCGGCCAACAACGCCTACAAGCCGGGGTTTGCAGCTGCGCTCATGCTGAAAGATTTGCGCCTTGCTGCCGCGTGCGCCGACGAGACAGGTGCATCCCTCACCCTTGGTCCGCAGGCGGCCGCACTCTTTGAAGCCTTCGCCGACGGCGGCGGGCGCGACCTTGATTTTTCAGCCATCATCACCGCGATCCGCTCAGGCGCACTCGCCTGATCTCGCCTCGCTTCTGGAGCCCCCACCATGACCGCGTCGCCCATCTACGTGTTTGATGCCTACGGTACCTTGTTTGACGTCCATTCAGCCGTCGGGCGCTACAAAGACGAGGTCGGACCTAAGTCTGATTTGCTGTCAGCCATCTGGCGCGCCAAGCAATTGGAATACACCTGGATTCACGCCCGCGTCGAACGCCCGGCAACCTTTGCCGCGCTGACAGAGCAGAGCCTCGATTTCGCGATCGCAGCCATCGGCGGCATCCAGAAGGGCCTGCGCGAAGAATTGCTCTCGGCCTATCGCTCGCTCAAGCCCTACGAAGAAGTCCCCGACGTGCTCGACGATTTGCAAGGCGCGGGTGCCCGCCTTGCCATCCTGTCGAATGGTGATCCCGAGATGCTCGATGCAGCCGTCCACGCGGCGGGTTTTGAGGGGATTTTCGACGCCGTGCTGTCGGTCCAGCAGGTCGGCGGCCTCTTCAAGCCAGCCATGGCGGTCTACAAAATGGCGTCGGATTTCTTCGGCGTCGAACCCAGCGTCATCTCGTTCCAGTCGTCGAACCGCTGGGACATTGCAGGCGCGCATGTGTTCGGCTTCCGCACGGTCTGGGTCAACCGCAGCGGCGTCCCCGACGAATACCCCGACATGCCGGCAAACCGCATCATCAAAGAGCTCTCAGCGCTCGCACCGACTGGCAAAACATCGGCTTGATGCCCGTCGCGCCGCCCGACACGTCCCGTCAAATCAACCCGGCCGCGATGTTGATGGTGATGGCCAGCACCATCGTATTGAAGAAGAACGACACGATCGCATGCAGCGTCACGAGGCGTCGCATGGCTTTGGTGCGGATCGACACGTCGGATGTTTGCGACGTTGCGCCGATCGACGTTGCGAAATAGAAAAAATCCCAATAGTCGGGCTTATCGTCGCTCGGAAACACCAGCGAAGGCGTGTCAGTGCCGTCGGGGTTTCGCGCATAGTGCTGATGGGCATAGTGGATGGTGAACACGACCTGCGTGACGAGCCATGAGATGAACAGCGTCGCGCCCGCAAGCCCCAAATACCACAGTTTTTCAGCCTTCGGCGCGTCGCGCGCCTCACCTGCAAGCCCGGTCATTGCCGCAAAGCTCGCCAGGATGGCGATCAAAACGAGCACGAGGATCACGGCACCGCCATCGTCGGCGCGGGCGGAGCGCGCCTTCATCTTGGCGGCGTTGAACCGCAGCATAAGGACGAGCGCGAGCGCCAGATACACGAGCCCGCCAATGTCCCAGGCAAGCGAACTGCGCACGGCAGGCTTCAGGCTCGGCGGCAGCAAAAATAGTGCGCTGATACCAGCGATTGCGCCAAAAAACACCCGCGGCCGCAAAAGCAGCGATCGCCAGATCGAGCGGGGGTTGTACCATTTGCGATGCACGAACGGGCTCGAAGTGGACATGGGCGGCTCAAACTTTCGTTGGCAGATCAAAGGCTGCGGCGCTCGCGGTGGACGGTATAGAGCCCTGCCGAACACACGATGACAATCCCAACCATCGCCCAGCGATCGGGAACCTCGCCCCAGACTGCGGCACTCGCAAGCAACGCAAACAGCATAATCGCGTACCGAAACGGCGACACCACGCCGACATCGCCCGTGCGCAGCGCGATGATGATCAGGGCATAGCCTGCCGCGAGGAACAGACCTGACAGCGCAAGCAGCATCATCTCGTATCCGGTCGGCACCCGCCACGTCTCGAACGGCCACAAGATGAGCCCGGCCATCAGACCGGCAACGACCGATGTCAGCGTGAGGGTCAGCGTCGACACGGCGGTCGAAATCATCCGGGTCGCGAGATCGCGCATGACGATAAACCCGATAGAGGCGAGCACCATCGCGCCTTCGACCGAAAACGCTGTCGAGCCCGGCCGCACGATGAACCCAACGCCGATCAAGCCGACGAACGTGGCAGCCCACCGCCGCCATCCAACCGGCTCGCTGAGAAAGATCGCAGCACCGGCAGTCAGCGCCAGTGGCGTGAACTGGGCAATCGCTGTCATATCGGCCAACGGCAGCGTGACAAGAGCCGAAAGAAACAACAGCGTCGCTACGATCTCGCCGACCATCCGCAAGCCCATCAGCTTGAGCGGCGGACGGCGTGGCAGCGTGAGCCCCCCGACGACGGCCGCCAGTATCACCAGGCCGAGCATCGCCGCACCGGAGCGCGCCGCGATAATCTCACCGATCGGGAGCGTCGCGGATGCGAGCTTCACGCACGTATCGTTGATGACGAACGCAGCCATCGAGGCGACCATGGCGGCAATCCCGCGCCGGTTGGCGGCATCAGTTCTGAAGGCGATGCGCAGCGGGTCAGGCGCGGGTGTGGGGGGCACGTCGGAAAGGCGGCTTTCGCTCATGGTGGGGTGAGTATCACAGCTCGCGCCGTCCATCCCCTGCAATCACGCCACGAGCCTGTCCCGGTTACTTCTGTGCAGGCGCAGCTTGAAGTTCTGCGGGGGCAAGCGCGGGCGCAATCGGCTCGTTTTTTGACGGCTCGGACTTTGACACCTCGCTGTTCAGAGGCTCGGTTTTGGGCGTGATGGGCAGTGCGGGCGGGGCCGGGGCGAGCGAGGCCGGTGAGAGCAAGGCCGGGGGGCGGAGGCAGCCGCGGTCGATGCGGGCTTCGGCGAGCTTGCGTTTCTCGTCCGTCGGGCCAGCGAACGGCAAGAACGAAAGCTGCGTCAGCCGGTTCAGCTCGTTCGTAAAGGTTGCGGCGCAGTCAAGCGTCACCTGATGCAGGTCCGTCATGCGGCACGCCTCCAGGATCGGCGCGCTGTCTTGCCCCTTCAAGCGGGCATCATAGGCCTTGGTCAGGCATCGATCAGTATCGGCAAGCGCCGTGACGAGCATCTCCTGGAACTGGGTTTCAAGCCGCGTCACACCCCCTTCGCTGGAAATTTCGCGGATCATGAAGATATTGCGCTGAACCTTTGTGTTCCAGGCGACGAACGCCTCGTCATAGGCGCGCTTGCGGTAGCGCAGCTCATCGAGTTCGGCGTTGCGGCGCACCGCCCACACGACCATCCCAGCACGCGTCCGGCGCTCGTAGACGAGATCGGAAATGGTCTGGATGGCCTGCGTTTTCCGCTGATAGGTGGCATAGGTTTGCGCAAGCCACGCGCCAACGCTCGCCGTCACGATGCCGTTGATGACCGCAGAGAGAAACGCAAACAAGATGAGCTGGCGGCGTCGGAGCCTGGCAAAGCTCGCAAGGCCAAGCCCATACTTGGACATACCGCTCCCCTCCCCATTGGTCAGACGTCCGCTGCGGCATCAGCCGCCAGTGACACTCATGTGGCGCGCGACGGCTGGCTTTTTCGTGCGGCGGTCGATGATGAAATCGTGGCCCTTGGGCTTGCGCAGGATCGCCCCGGTGATCGCCGCTTGAAGCGCTGTGTCATCACCTGGGTTCGCGCGCATCACCGACCTCAAGTCAGCCGCATCATCCTGACCAAGACACATGTACAGTGTGCCGGTGCAGGTGAGACGCACGCGGTTGCAGCTCTCACAGAAATTATGCGTCATCGGCGTGATGAGCCCGAGCCGTCCGCCGGTTTCTTCCAGTCGCACATAGCGTGCGGGACCGCCGGTCTTGTAGGGGATGTCGGTCAACGTGAATCGGTCCATCAGGCGGGCGCGCACCACCGACAACGGCAGGTACTGGTCGGTGCGGTCGCCGTCGATATCGCCGAGCGGCATGGTCTCGATCAGCGTTAGGTCGGCGCCGCGACCATGCGCAAAGTGGATCAGGTCTTCGATCTCGTGTTCGTTGACGCCCTTGAGCGCGACCGCGTTGATCTTGACAGCGATCCCAGCGGCCTCGGCTGCAGCGATACCTTCGAGAACGGTCGCGAGATCACCCCAGCGAGTGATCTCTTTGAATTTCGCTGCATCCAGCGTGTCGAGCGAGACATTGATCCGCTTGACGCCACAGGCGGCAAGCTCGGCCGCATGCGTCTTGAGCTGGCTGCCGTTGGTCGTCAGCGTGAGTTCTTCGAGCGCGCCCGAATCGAGATGCCGCGAAAGCTGTCGGAACAGCCACAAAATGTTCTTACGCACGAGAGGTTCACCACCCGTGATGCGCAATTTTTTGACGCCGCGCGCGACAAACGCCGAGCAGAGCCGGTCGAGTTCCTCCAGCGAGAGCAGGTCCTTCTTGGGTAGGAACGTCATATGTTCGGACATGCAGTAAACACAGCGGAAGTCGCACCGATCGGTCACAGAGACGCGCAGATAGCTGATGTGGCGGCCGAACGGGTCGATCATGTCGTTGGTGGCTGTCATGGGTGGGTCCAAGGGCGGTCTCGCAGAAGCCAACGGCATCTCGGGACGATGATTGCCATCATATGGCCGTGTGTGGTGTAACATAATTCCGCAAGTGGCATAAGGTGCGCGAGAGGCTGGAACATTCCATGATGTCGCTCATGACGTTGGCGTTGATGGTGCTGCTGGTCGCCACCACGCGGCGGGCCTCGCGCCCGCAACCGAGAAAACCCGGCCAGAAGGGCGATACCATCGTGTTGGGGCGCGGCGTGAAGCTCGGCCCTGCCATGAAAGACCCAGAAAAGCCTGGCGTCGTGTCCTACCAGTTGATGAAGACGAAGAAGCTGCCCTCGCCCACCCGGCTTGCACTCAAGCGCATGCTGCGGCCGGTGAGCAGCACGTCAAGCTGGGTCTACCGGCTGTTCGTAAAGCGTAAGCCCGACGCAGTACCGCCAGACGGGCGCCGTCGGCGGGGCAGCCAATCGGTCGAGCTGCAGAATTTCCTGGATGCGCGCAATCAAGACATTGCGCGGCGCAAATCCGAACCCGATGGCAAGCCCGGCCCCGGCGACACGCTGCACTGATCCGCAACCTGGAGCCGTTGGACGCCACGTCAAGATCATGCGACGCCCTCAGACAATGAGCTGAATGATCCGGCGATCAACCAGGGCCTTGATCATCACGGCGGCCCCGCACTGCTCCGACACGGCCGTCTTCGACCAAACATTGTCGGCAACAAATTTTCCGCTGGTGTAGTGATTTGAGAAGCTCCACAAATACGGCGTGTTGATGCCGTGAAGCTCGCGGGAGCGGAACCCGTTGTAGCCTTCAAGCCGGAACAGCAGCTTGGCCAAGTTCCAGTCGAGGTGGTTGGTATATTTTTCATAGTCGAGAGCGTCTTTCGCGCTCGATTGCCAATCTGACGGCGGCTGCCACTTTTCCGGCCGCCCGGCTGGCACCTGAACCGTGCGCCGCTCCAGCGGATCGCCATTGTGCAGATGAGCGTTGAAATTAAAGCTCGTTTCAAGCGCGTGTATCACGCCGATAAAATACCACGGCACACAGACCGCATCTTCGAGCGTCTCGTAGGCCGTGCGATACTTGGCGCTCGTTAATTTATCGACATACCAAGTCACGCTCGACAGCCGCTCGGGACGGATCGTGCAGGTATCGAACAAGTCGAGGTAGGCCGCCCGGTAGCGTTCGTATCGGGTGGCGGGGTCGGTCATTTGGGCGTGCGCTGGCGACACGAGCCCCAGCCCGAGTCCGAGCCAAGCCAGGGAGCCACGCGTCGGTGCGTCCGATCTCTGGCGCGGCAGTTTCTCGCGGGCGTTGATGACGTTCAGCAGGCTTGCAGCGCGTTTTTTTAAGGCAGCAACCGGGGCTGCATTCACGCCTGAGTTGGCAGCCGGTACTTCGAGATCGTCAATAAAGTCAACAATCGCTGGCACGATTTCTTGAAACTTGGGTGTCCCACTTTCAGGCGCCGTCACCTGGGCGACTGCCAGACCAAGACCGCGCGCCTCGTCCGTCATCAGGGCGAGCTGCCGCCAGTCGTCGATCAAGACGGTTTGAGCCAACGCCCACGTGGGCAGCGCGGTGCCAGCGATCAGCGCAGTCGCCATCTGCGCCAGCCGACGACGGGAGAGCTGAGGTTGGGAGAGATGAAGTTGGGAGAGCTGAAGTTGGGAAACGTGGGGGGGCATCTGAAGTCCTCGTT
>JBBRKD010000057.1:0-7449 GCA_038218255.1 Hyphomicrobiales bacterium
AGCCTGGCACTTGTGAAGTGAAAGCGGAGCTGAGGCGTGACGCAAAAGCGACCAACATTTGACCGGCGGACGATTCTCAAGGCCGGTCTCAGCACAGGGCTCGGGGCTGGATGTCTCGCAGCTGCATCGCAGCTTCTCGCCCAGTCAAAGGACGCAGCCGCCCAGGCGACCTTGTTCGCTGGCCACCGTGACGGCGGGCCGGTGACATTTGGTCCACCGTCCCCGTTTGCGTTCGACAGCCTCAAAGCGCGCGCGCAGGTCTTAGCCAGCAGTCCTTGGCGCAAAAAAGAGCCAGCAAACCACACCGCGCTCGACGAGATCGACTACGACGCCTATCAAAAAATCAAGTTCCGCCCCGAGGCGACCTTGAAGGTTGCCCGTGAAAACGCGGCCCCCGTCCAGCTTTTCCATGCTTCAAAGCTGTTCAAGGACGAGGTCAAAATCCACGTCGTGGAAGCGGGTCGTTCGCGAGAACTGTTTTATAGCGCGGGGCTGTTTGAAGCCCCCGATGGCCATCCGGCGCGCAAGCTCGATGCGAGCACGGGGTTTGCAGGGGTCCGCGTCATGGCCAAGGACCTCAAGACCGACTGGCTGTCGTTCCTCGGCGCGTCTTACTTTCGCTCGTCAGGCCCCTACAACCAATATGGCCTCTCCGCACGCGCCTTAGCAATCGGCACGGGCTTGGCCGAACCCGAAGAATTTCCCGTCTTCACCGAGTTCTGGCTCGAAGGCGGAGAAGCCAATCGCCCGCCGATTACGGTCTATGGGCTCCTCGACAGCCCGTCCGTTGCCGGGGCCTTTCGCTTCACCGTCGACCGGCTGACGAACGCGAGCGACATCCACCGCGTGGTCATGGACACCGAGGCGGTTCTGTTTCCGCGCCGCGATTGCGCTCGGGTCGGCATTGCGCCGTTTTCCAGCATGTTCTGGTATGGCGAGGGCAGTCGCAAGCGAGCGGCCGACTGGCGTCCCGAAATCCATGACAGTGACGGCCTTGCTGTCCACACAGGCTCAAGCGAACGCATTTGGCGGCCGATCAACAACCCAAACCGTGTCATGACCTCGGCCTTCATCGACCGCGATCCCAAAGGCTTCGGCCTCCTGCAACGCGACCGCGATTTCGTCCATTACCTCGACGACGGCGTCTTCTACGAGCGCCGACCGTCTGTTTGGGTGGAGCCGCTGGACGCCTGGGGCGAGGGCGCCGTCCATCTGGTCGAAATTCCAACCGACGATGAGACCATGGACAATGTCGTCGCCTACTGGTGCCCAAAAGACGGCCTGAAAGCAGGCCAAGCCGCGCGCTATCGCTACCGGCTGTCCTGGCTCGACGACATCCCCAACCCGACCGAACTTGGTCGCGCCACAGCCACTTGGACCGGCCTTGGTGGACGTCCCGGCTGGAAGCGTCCCGATGGCGTCCGTAAGTATGTGATCGACTGGCAGGGTCCGATGTTTGCAGGTTTAGGCCGCGATGATGGGGTTGAACTCGTGGTCACCGCGTCTCGCGGCGTTGTTTCCAATGCCTATACCCATCCCGTGGTGGACCAGCGCGAGCGCTGGCGCTCGTTGTTTGATATCGAAGCAACGGGCGCCGATCCCGTCGACATGCGCGCCTATCTGCGCCGCAACGGAGCAGCGCTCAGCGAAACCTGGATCGGGCAGTATTTTCCCAGCGAATGACGCGGCAAGATCGAATGACGCACACAGGATCGAGCGCCCATGACCACCGACGCGACGGCGAGCTTCCTCCTAGCGTTCACGGCGCTGTTTTCAATCGTCAACCCGATCGGCGGAGCGTTGATCTACAACGAGGTAACCGCCGACCGCACGCACGCCGAACGGGCAGCGCTGGCGTGGCGGGTCGCGGCCTATTCCGCCCTCGTGATGCTCACCGCATTCTGGGCCGGGCTCCCCATTCTGAGCTTTTTTGGCATCTCGATCGCAGCTCTGAGGATCGCAGGCGGCCTCGTGGTTGCCGCCCGCGCCTGGGAACTACTGTCGCAACCCTCGACGAACGAGGATCGCAAGCAGGCGCAAGCAGCTCCGGCTTCCCGCCAAGCCGACGTCGCATTCTTCCCCCTGACGCTCCCGTTCACGACCGGTCCTGGCACCATATCCGTTGCCATCGCCCTCAGCGCCAACGGCCCGCCGCTCAGCACGGCTGGTGCTCCGTTCTTCATTGGAGCATCGTTGGCGGCCATCGCCGTCGCACTGACGGTTGGCGTTTGTTATGCGTCGGCTGATCGCGTGGTGGTGTGGATTGGTGCCGCCCGCGCCCGGGTCTTCACGCGGCTCGCCGCCTTCATTCTGCTCTGCGTGGGTGTCCAGATTCTCTTGCTGGGCGTGCAGGACGCGATCCGCGCCACACTCGCCATCCCGCACTGAGGCTGCTCGCTGGCGGAATCAGCGCCCGGTTAAACCGATGCACGCACAGCCTTTGCCATCGCCGCACCGCTATCGAAGGCATCCTCAACGCGCGGTCCCAGACACCAGTCCCCGCACGCACCCAACCGCTGGGCCCCATCCCAGACACACGCAACCCCGGCCGCCTGTTCAACGAGGCCGTAGCGCCACCGGTGGGCCGAAACGTGCGTCGGCGCGGCCGCAAGTCCCATAAGCGCGAGCACGCGCCGCAAGAGCAACGCCGCCACCGCGTCAGATGATAGCTCAAGATGCTGGCGAGACCAGTCAGCCGTCGCGTGAGCAACGACCCGTTCACCCGTCCCGGTTCGCCCTGCTTTGCGCCCGTCGCGCACCACCCGCGAGATCATATCGTCGGCAGGCCAGACGTCGTCGGCTCCCTCGGCGAATGGCGCATCGAAAGCAACCATGAGCGTCCAGCACGGCGCATACTGCGCGCGCCCGAGTGCTGGCATCGCTTGACCAGCGGTCTGTGCCAGCGCCTCCGCTTGCGGGGCAGGCACAGCCAGAATGACCGCGTCGAATGCGTCGGTGCCGTTCATACCCACAGACCCAGTGGCCGCCGTGAGCAGCCATTGACTGCCAACCCGCTGCAACCCCGAGACCTGCGTGTTATAGGCAACGGGCAGCACGGCTGCCCAATCGCGCGGCGGCGAGTTCATGCCGGGCACGCCAACGACCTGACCCGCCTCCCATGCGGCCACGAGCCCGCGCGCGCGCCAGTCCGAGAGCGCCGCTTGAAACGCTGGCCGTTCCGCCGAAAGCGACACGGCGCCGTGATCGAACTGCCACCCATCGCGCACCCGCGTCGCCATGCGTCCGCCCGGCCTTGCGCTTTTGTCGAACACCGCAACCGCACACCCAGCATCGGCCAGCGCCCGCGCGGCTGTCAGTCCCGCAATCCCCGCTCCTATGATTGCGATGGTCATCAAGCCCTCCGGTTCATCTGACGAACCGCCGCTCCGCCACCGATCCGCGCTGCTGCCAGCCAAAGCGGACCAGTTCGGGATCAAGATGCTCTTCTTGTGGATAGCCGAGCAGCAAATACCCGATGAAGCGCCACCCGGCCGGAACATCGAGTGCTCCCACCAGCGCGTCCGTATCCAGGATCGAGACCCACCCAAGGCCAATCCCCTGCGCGCGCGCGGCCAACCAAAGCACCATGATCATACCCGCACACGAGTGATCGATCGTTTCGTGCTGCGTCCGTCGTCCAATGCAGTGACCCTCAAACGGAACCGGGTCGCAGAAAATGTCAAGATGAACACGGTCCGCATCAAAGCCAGCCAGCTTTAAAGCGTCATATGAGGCCCGTTGATCGCCGGTATAGGCGTCTGCCGCATTTGCGTTCGCGACATCAAAGTTGTCCCGTGCGTTGGCCCTGAGCGCTGGCGACACGACCTGCACGATCCGCCACGGCTGGCTGTTCCCAACCGACGGCGCGAGGTGAGCAACCTCCAGCAGCCGATCCAAAAGCGTCCCAGACACCGGATCCGTTTTGAACCGCCGCACATCCCGCCGCCAGGCGACCAACGCTTCGAACTGATCAAGCGTCGGCAGGTCGGGCGGAACGGGTGTCACTGAGCCGGACCAGTCGCGATCGGCGGCCCGCCCTCGGCGCCCCACTCGGCCCAACTGCCGTCATACACAGCGGCATTCGTCTGTCCGATCACGGCAAGCGCGAGCGACAGAATGCTGGCCGTCACGCCCGAACCGCAGGTCGTGACCACCGGCGCCTTGGGATCGATGCCGGCGGCGGTAAAGATCGCAAGCAGTTCCGGCGCTGATTTGAGCGTTCCATCGGGATTGATCAGCGTGGCGGAAGGCACATTTCGCGAGCCTGGGATGTGCCCACTGCGCACGCCCGGCCGTGGCTCAGGCTCTGTGCCCATGAACCGGCCAGCCGGTCGCGCATCGACCAGTTGCGCGTTGCCGTGAGCCACAAGCTCGACGATGTCGGATTGATCGCGGATCAGCCCAGAGTTCTGGCGCGGCGAGAAGTGCCGCTCAAAGCGGCGCGGCGGCGGACCATCTTCCAACTCCCGCCCTTCGCCTGTCCATTTTTTCAGTCCGCCATTTAACACAGCGACATCGTCGTGCCCCATGGCGCGGAACGTCCACCACACACGGGCGGCCGAGAACAGCCCGTGGCTATCGTAAACGACGACCTTCATTCCATCGCCGATGCCCATCTTTTTCATCCGCGACGAGAACTTGATCGGCGACGGAAGCATGTGCGGGAGGTTCGATGTTTCATCCGACAGATCGTCGATGTCGAAGAACACCGCGCCTGGAATATGCGCGGCGAGGTATTCAGCCTTCGGGTCGCGGTTGGCGGTCGGGAGATGCCACGAGCCATCCAGCACGATCAGGCCCGGAGCCTGAAGATGCTCGGTAAGCCAATCCGTTTCGACGATCCAATTCTTGGCGCTGAGCGGCACGGGTCCTCCGGGGGCGTCGTGCCCCGCTGTCTTCGATAAATCCACCAGCAGGCGTTCTAGCAGCGCTGCCGATGATGGCAATATGCTGCGGGTGAGTGCGTGCTGAACGTGCCATGACTAAAGTGTCCGTATGAAAGCCCAGCTCTGCCCTCACGTCGTCTCGAACACGTCCGGCAGGCGCGATGCCCCCCGTTCAAGCCACGCAGGCACATCCAGTCCCTTGCCGCGCAAAAATGCTGGGTTAAATAGTTTCGACTGATAGCGAGTGCCGCTATCGCACAGGATCGTCACGATGGTATGCCCCGGACCAAGATCGCGCGCGAGCCGGGTCGCAGCCGCGACGTTCACGCCAGACGAGGCGCCCAGGCACAGGCCTTCCTCGTCGAGAAGTTGGAACACAGTCGAAACGCTTTCAGCGTCAGGGATGAGATAGGCCCGGTCAACGATAATATCTGTGAGGTTTGCCGTGATGCGCCCTTGCCCGATCCCTTCGGTGATCGACGAGCCATCAGCCTTTAACTCACCCCGCGTGTAGTGCGCATACAGTGCCGATCCCGGCGGGTCGGCGAGGGCAATCGTGATGTCGGCGCGCTTTGCCTTGAGGCCGAGTGACACGCCACCGAGCGTGCCCCCCGATCCCACCGCGCACGTAAAGCCGTCGACCCGGCCACCGGTCTGTGCCCAAATCTCCTCGGCCGTGGTGGCAACATGCGCCATGCGGTTTTCGACATTGTCGAACTGATTGGCAAAAAACGCCGATCCAGGCTCGGCCAAGTTCAACGCGTCTGCGAGCCGCCCCGCATAACGCACATAATTGTTGGGGTTCTTGAACGGGGCTGCGGGCACTTCGACCACCTCAGCGCCCAGCAGGCGGAGTGTATCCTTCTTTTCCTGCGACTGCGTGTTGGGAATGACAATCACAGTTTGATAGCCGAGCGCGTTGGCGACAACCGTGAGGCCGATCCCGGTATTCCCAGCCGTTCCCTCAACGATCGTGCCGCCGGGCTTCAGCGCGCCCGAGGCCACCGCCGCTTCGATGATGCCGCGCGCCGCCCGGTCCTTGACCGACTGGCCCGGGTTCATGAATTCGGCCTTGCCGAGCACCCGGCAGCCGGTCTCGCGCGATGCGCGACGCAATTCGATCAGCGGCGTTTGCCCGATTGCACCGATGACGCCTGTTCTGCCGCTCATACGTGGATGGCCCTGTCCCAAAATCTTGCGCCGCTTAACCCGGGCTTAACCGAGCCGACCCTACTGTCAACCTGCAAACTTGAAGTCTGCAGGTCACCTCTACCGCGTGTCGAGTGCCTGTCCATCAAAGGGTCTACGCCAATGAAACTCGTCTCATTAGCTGGTGTCGTCTCGGCAGCACTCGCCGTCGCTGTCAGCGTTCCCGCACCCGTCTTGGCCGCCGATCTTGGCGGCTATCGCGGTTCTGTCAAAGACGGCTATCAGCCGATGCCGGTCATCAATCAGTCGTCCGCTGGCCCGTGCTATTTCCGTGGCGACGTCGGCTACTCGTGGTCGAACACCCCCGACGTGAAATGGCCCGTCCACAATGGCGCCTTTACCGGTGATGCCAACGCCAACGGCGTAATTGATGCCAACGAAATCGCTTACACGTTCCTGACCGACAAGGTCTCGAACGCCAACATGGAAAACACGTGGCTTGCCGAAGGCGGCATCGGCTGCGGCTGGGGCGGATCGCGCGGCGTGCGTATCGAAGCCATGCTCGGCTACCGTGGCGACCGCAAAATCGACGGTGAACCCGGCTTCTTCCTGCCGGCCCCCCCGGTTGGCACACCCGTTCCCGGTTACGTCCCCCCGGGCCCGCAAGACGACCCGCTCCACACCAGCGTAAAGTCCTACACGTTGATGCTCAACGCCTAGAAAGATCTCGGCAACTTCGGCGGCTTTGTCCCCTATGTCGGCGCTGGCATCGGCGCAGCCTACCATCAGATGAGCGACGTCTATTTCACCGGCAACCCGGCTCTCACAAACCGCATCAAGGGCGACAACGATCTCTCGTTCGCCTGGTCGCTGATGGCTGGCGTCGGCTACCAGATCTCAGATCGCGCCATCCTGGATGTTGGTTACCGTTACATCGACCTGGGCTCGATCTCGTCGCAGCGCTCCGACAGCGGCGGCTTTGTGAACCCAGCCGTGAAGCTTGACGATCTCACCGCCCACGAAGTCAAGGTCGGTCTGCGCTATCACTTCGGCGGCGGCAGCGATTGCTGCGCACAGGCCCAAAATCAGCCCCTGAAGTAATAAGCCTCCTTGAAGTTAAGAGGCAGCGCGAGAGCTGTCACGCTTCAACGAAACATCGAAACGCCGGGCCCGAAAGCCCGGCGTTTTTTGTGTTGCAGCCCATGCCCCCACAAAAGCTCATTGATTTCTCACGCGCTCCCCCGATATACGTCGCAACCTGTCGGTTGTGCGGCCGTTGAACGTCGGGGATGTCTCAAGCGGCCGCCTCGCGCAGGCGGGCGTGGTGGAATTGGTAGACACACCAGATTTAGGTTCTGACGGCCTAGCCGTGGGGGTTCAAGTCCCTCCGCCCGCACCATTTTTAACGGTTGCC